>CAJLGN010000314.1 GCA_905206195.1 uncultured Roseburia sp. | reverse complement strand
CACGATATAGCAGGCGTTCCTCTCCTCTATCATCCCGCTTATCTCACCCACCTCCATCGTTTCCAGTTCTCGCAGGACGGTTGGAAATAACATATTTTCCTTCGTCACAGCCTCTTCTCCAATTGATTCTTCCTGATAGGTGAAACTCTCCTTTGCATAAGTACTTTCATATGCCCGGCCAAGCGCATCAAATGATCCGCCCTCCACCTCTTTGGAAAAATCGTTCATAATTTGCCGCGCCCGCTTGTTCAACTCCTCATTTTTTTCATCTCCCTCCCCCCAAATCGGTACTTTGACATATTCTATTTTATAATCGCTGGGATTTTTAAAATAGCTTTGTTTGTGTGCCTCATAGTAGGCCGCTATTTCCTCCTCGCTGAATTTCTCGCGCTCATACATCGCACTCTGGATCTTTTGGATCAAATCGCCCTGAACATCTGCCTTATATTGCCGCCATCCAAGCCACACCGGTCCATAGACAGGCTGATTTTCTGCCACCATTTTCTCTCTGTTTTCATTTTCCGCCTCCCATCTGTCTATTCTATCTTCATAGTCCGTTTCTGTGTCAAATCCCATTTCAAGACCGACAGACTGTACCAATTTCTCTTCAATGACGCGGTCTCTGGCTTTTTCTTTGATATAATCCATGGGGGTAACACCGTCAAACTCTGTTTCCCAAAAATTTTCATTAACTTCCGCACCGTATATTCTGGCGAAATAGCCGCAGGTGTTTGCGTACTCGTCACGCATGGCATCCTCAAACTCAGACTTACAGACAGGAAGCTCCCCCACCCACATGACTGTTGTCTCCGCTTCTCTTCCCGCAAAGAATATCATGCCGACAACAACTGCAGCGCCCGCGACCACTCCCACTGTTGTGCGTATCATTTTCCCTCTGTCCATCGCCTTTCCCTCCTTTTTTTCTTCATTATAAAAAGCAAAAGACTAGCTTCACAAGGGTAATTATTTTATGTTTGGGGGATTTATTTTATCATTTGGCGGCGCTGTCCATATACGAAACAGGCGAAAGGGGATGAAATTCTTCATCCCCTTTCGCCTTGACATCAATTTTTTCCTGTGCTCCCGAATCCTCCCCGGTTTTCATTCCCGAGCGACTCCACCTCGTCGAACACGATCCTGGGCTGGTTCTCAAAAATACGGAACTGCGCGATGCGGTCATTTGCGTGAATCACCGTATCGCGCGTGGCGTAGACCGGCATCCTCCACATATCCTGATCCCCACAGTAAGTCCCGTCTATAATTCCGCAACTGTTTGTCTGTATAATGCCATAATTCTTGAACGTCGAGCTGCGCGGAACGACGTGCGCCTCATAGCCATCTGGCAACTGCATCGCAACGCCGAGCGGAATCAGCTGAAATTCTCCCGCTTTCATCGAGACCTCCTCGGAGGCGCGCAGATCGATCCAGTCGGACTTCCCCTCGATGTAGGTCAGCCTGTCAATCGCATCCGTAAAATATTTAATTCTGATTTTTTCCATCACTCACCCCAAAAAACTGCCGCAAAATCCAATTTTCACATTCTTTTCCGGAGGCATTGAGCACAAAATGCCTCAACACAACCTTAACCTCGGCCTATTCTCACTCGACATCCAGAAAACAGAGACAAATTCTAATTTTGTGTCCGGCTTTTTCACTCCTAATTGATTGCTTCCTCCCACTGTAGGACGTTATGCAGTGCATCGCAACCCCGTGCGCTACGCTTCCTCCCACTGTAAACTGCTGTGCTCTGCCCGCTTATCTCTCTGCATCAGCTCCGCCACGGCCTCCCGCGCAGGCTTGTCCTCAAACAGCACCCGGTTCACACTCTCCATGATCGGCATATCCACATCATATTTCTGGGCGAGCGCAATCGCAGCCTTCGCGGAGTAGACACCCTCCACCACCATCTTGACCTCGTCCATCGCCTGCTGCATCGTGTAGCCCTGCCCCATGAGCATACCCGCCCTGCGGTTGCGGCTGTGCTTGCTCTCGCAGGTCACGATCAAATCGCCGATTCCGGTAAGTCCGCTGAGCGTCTCAAACTTGGCTCCCATCTTGATCGCGAGTCTTCCCATCTCCACAATGCCCCGCGTGATGAGCGCAGCTTTCGTGTTGTCCCCGTAACCGAGACCATCCGCCATACCAGCCGCGAGGGCGATGACATTTTTTAACGAACCTCCAAGTTCCATACCCAACACATCCGGGCTCGTGTAGACCCGAAATACATCATTCATAAAAATATCCTGCACGCCCTCCGCCACACTCTGCTTTGCCGCGCCAGCAACGACGGTCGTCGGCAATCCGACGCCGACCTCCTCCGCATGGCTTGGCCCGCACATCACCGCCACCTCGGCTGACGGAACCTCCTCCGCCACGACATCCGAGAGTGTCATCAGAGTGTTCTCCTCGATTCCCTTCGCCACGCAGACGATCACCTGTCCCGCCTCCACGAAAGGAGCCATACTCTTTGATATAGTATGTAAGTTCGTAACAGAATGAAAGGAGCGATTCAAATGAGCAATTTG
>CAJLGN010000313.1 GCA_905206195.1 uncultured Roseburia sp. | reverse complement strand
CGACTCAGACAGCACTGACAGGGGCTGACTTTAGTATCTCGTGTCCGGCGCAGAGCAAATTGAGCATTGGAAGAGCGGAGACGACAGACAATCAGAACTATACCGTCTACATGCAGGAAGGCTATATGTATAAGGATAAAAATCACCTTACACTGACGATTACCTTCCCGGATAAAACGGTTGCGACAACAACATTCTATGCGGATTTATCGGCTCCGATGATCACCGGTATTCAGGTCACGCGCACCTCGGACACGTCGGCGAAGCTCGCCTTCCACGCGGACGAGGCAGGAAAAATTTATTATATGAGCAGCCCGATTGGGGCAAAGGATTACGCGGCGCACCCCAAGTACAATGAGGTTATGCAAAAGGGAACGGTGATTCCAATCAGGGATGGAAACAACCTGATTGACATCAGTGTTGCCAAGGGTGATGCTACCGTATTTTTTGTGGCGGAGGACGGCGTCGGAAATTACCAGAAATTTGCGGAGGCAGGTTCCATTGTTGCGGGTGTCCAGCCGCCAGATCCGAACAGCAGCATCACAGTTGACAGTATTCAGACGCAGATAGAGGCGGACATGTTGGGAAATGACTGCCATGCGCTCATTGTCACATTCAGCGCGGAGGCGAGTATCGACAGAGACACGACGACTATCACAGGAAACGGTCTTGTGCTCACAGGAAGTAGAGATATCTGGATATTGGAGCCGGCGGGTGGATTTGCGGAAAAGACGCACACCCTCACGCTGAGATGTCTGCTTACGCCGGGAACATATACTTTTAAGGCGCAGATGAGCGACGGAACGTACGGCACGAAGACATTTACAGTACAGTAGGCTGTTCTTAGGGTTTTCGGCTAAAAATAAGACAGGGAGGGGCTGCGCAAAATACGGCATATACACAGCTGTATTTTGTGTAGCTCCCTTTTTTATATCCAGTATTTTGTTGACACGGGAAATGTAATACGATATCTTGGTAAAGTACCATAGAGAAGACTAGAAAGGGGAAACAAATGAAAAAAATAATTTCTATACTATCTATCTTTGCACTGACCGGCGCACTGCTGTCGGGCTGCGGCAAGGATACAACAGCGGATGCATCTGCAGGTGGAGCTGTGGCGGGGGCTGCCGGCGAGAGTACGCAGGCGACGGATGCATCTGCAGGAGATGCCGATGCGCTCATTGTGGGCATGGAGCTGGCGTACCCACCTTTTGAGACGAAGGATGAGAGTGGCAATCCGGTGGGTATCGGCCCGGATTTTGCAAAAGCCTTCGGGGCGTATATTGGCCGGGAGGTCGTGATCGAGAACATTGCATGGGAAGGGTTGATTCCATCGCTCCAGACAGGAAAGGTGGACATGGTCATGTCCTCCATGACGATCACTGAGGAGCGGAAGCAGGTCGTAGATTTCTCAGATCCCTACGCCAATGCTATGCTGGCAGTGTTGACCAGCAAGGATGCCGGAATCAAATCTGTTGAGGATCTGAACGCGGAGGGCATGGTTCTCGCAGTCAAGACCGGATCCACGGGATATCTGTACGCGCAGAATAATCTTCCAAATGCTGAGATTCTCGCACTGGCGGACGAGAGTGCCTGCGTGACGGAGGTGGCGCAGGGAAAGGCGGATGGTTTTATCTATGACCAGCTGACGATTTACCGCAACTGGCAGCAGCACCAGGACACTACAGATGCGCTGTTCATCCCATTCCAGGAGGTGGAGCCATGGGGAATCGCAGTGCAGAAGGGTGATACAAAGCTCCTGGAGCAGCTCAACGCATTTATCGAAGAGTACCGTGCAAGCGGTGGATTTGACGAGTTGAGTGAGGAATATCTGTCGGAGGAAAAGGCGGCATTTGAGGAGCTGGGCTTTACCTGGTTCTTTGACATGGCCGAAGCGGAATCATGAGGTGGAGCGCACTATTCCTCGCGGGTGGAAAAGAGAAGATCCCGCCCTTAAAGATGGCGTTTAATGGAATGCTGGTCTGCGCCGGGCTGGTGGCGGTCTTCTGGTGGTCGCTCGCCCGCGTGGGAGTCACCTTTGACTTTGTGTTTCTCTCTAACTTTAGAATCCGGCTTTGGGACGGATTTTTGATGACGGTCGCCATTGGGGCGGTCAGCATGGTTTTGAGCCTGCTGACCGGCGCTCTCTGCGCGGCGGGGCAGGGCAGTCGCGTGCTTGTTTTTCGTTATCTGGGCAATTTTTATGTGGCTTTTATCCGAGGAACACCGCTGATTATGCAGATTTATCTGTTTTTCTACATTCTTGGCACGGCGTGGGGGATCACGAGTCGATTCTGGGCAGGAGTTTTGATTCTGTCCGTGTTTGAGGGCGCTTACATCGCTGAGATCATCCGCGGAAGTCTGCTCTCGATTCAGGAGTCCCAGATGGAGGCAGCGCAGGCGGTCGGCTTCACGGGCGTGCAGACACTGCGTTTTGTGATTCTGCCCCAGCTTGTCGCTCGGACACTTCCGGCGCTCACAGGGCAGTTCGCGTCCATTATCAAGGACTCATCGCTGTTGTCCATGATCGCAG
>CAJLGN010000312.1 GCA_905206195.1 uncultured Roseburia sp. | reverse complement strand
CACTCTCAGAATATGCAAAAACTAGTGCTGTTCTTCTCTCCAGAGACGACTTAAAGGAACTGCGCCGCTGCGATTTTGTCGGAATTCTCCGCGCGGCGGCACTCTACCTTTTGATGCTGCTCGCCGGCTTTTTGTTAAACGCGGCAGACACCTGGATGCTCCAGAAGATGGGACAGAACATCATCTACCGTATGCGTGAGGAAACCTTCGCTCACATCCACAGTCTGTCGCTCGGCTTTTTTAACACGACGCCCGTGGGTAAGCTCGTCACGCGGGTCTCCAACGACACTGAGGCGGTCAACGAACTGTTTTCCACGATTCTGGTAAAGCTCTTCAAAAATATCGTCAAAATCGTCGGCTACGCTGTTGTCATGCTCTCCATCCATGTGCGCATGGCGTGTGTCTCCTTCGCCCTGCTGCCGTTTGTGACTGTGCTGACCTTCTTTTTCCGCTATCTCTCAAGAAAAGCTTACCAGATCACGCGGAACAAGATCACCGAACTAAACACCTTTTTGTCCGAGCATATTTCCGGCATGAAACTCATTCAAATTTTTGCGAGGGAAAAAGAAAAATACGGGGAGTTTGAACAAAAGTCCGGGGAGCTGTTCGCTGCGAACTGGCGCGAGACCATGACTTTCGCCATCTTCCGGCCATCCATTTATCTACTCTCCGTAATTGCGATGATTGTCGTGATCGGAACCGGGAGTGCCTCCGTGCTGGGCGGGACGCTCTCGCTGGGAACGCTGTTCATCTTCATCACCTACATCAGTTCCTTTTTCGAGCCAATCCAGGAGCTTGCTGAACAGTTCGGCACCCTCCAATCCTCCCTCGCATCCGCGGAGAAGATTTTCTCCGTTCTCGATGAACAGCCGGAAATCACAAACTCCGACCATCCCACCGACGTGCAGATCACTGGGCGCATCGAATTTAAACATGTGTGGTTCGCCTATAAACAACAGTCGCTGCCCAAGGACTCAAAATCTGCAGAACTACCCGCCGATGACGAATATAATTATGTTTTAAGAGATGTCAGCTTCACCATCGAGCCTGGTGAGAAAGTTGCCTTTGTGGGTGCTACAGGCGCCGGAAAATCCTCCATCTTAAATCTGATCGGGCGCTATTTTGACATACAAAAAGGGGAAATCTTAATCGATGGCGTAAATATCAGAGACATTGGCACCGATGTGCTGCGCACGGCCATCGGGCAGGTACAGCAGGATGTGTTCATTTTTACTGGGGATATCAAGACTAATATTTCGCTGGGCAATGAGAATATTTCCTTAGAACAGGTAAAGCGCGCAGCAAGAATTGTGAATGCCAGCGCGTTCATCGAAAAACTGCCGGGCGGCTACGACGAGGCGGTGACAGAGCGCGGCAGCACGCTCTCCGCAGGACAGCGTCAGCTCCTCTCCTTCTCCAGAACGCTCGCCTACGATCCCGCTATCCTCGTCCTCGATGAGGCGACCGCCAACATCGACACCGAGACCGAGCGCGCGATCACCGAAGCCCTTGCGCGGCTGATGGAAGGGCGCACCACCATCATGGTGGCACACCGCCTCTCCACCATCCAGCACGCGGACAAGATCATCGTCCTGGATGATGGCCAGATCCAGGAGATGGGCTCACACCAGACTCTGCTCGCGCAGAGTGGACTTTACAAGAAGCTCTACGACCTGCAACTGGCAGAATATTAAATTTACATCAGACATTCCACTCCAACAATTTACCTAAAAACTGCCCAAGCTGAGGCGTCCGCGGATGTTTAAAAAGCTCCTCGCTCTCGCCGTACTCCATAAGCTGTCCCCCGCAGAGAAAGGCAGCTTTCTCGCATGCGTGATAGGCAAATCCCATCTCGTGTGTGACGATGATAAAGTCCAGGCCCTCATCCTTTAGCTCACAGATCAGATCCAACACCTCGCTGGTGAACTCCGGATCCAAAGCCGAAGTCGGCTCATCCAAGAGCAAAAGCTTCGGTTTTGCCGCGATCGCGCGGGCGATTGCGACTCTCTGCTGCTGTCCGCCTGAGAGCGCGGCCGGGCGCTTTCCGGCGTCCGCCGCCAGTCCAAACCGCGTCAGAAGCTCCATGGCCCGCTCCTTCGCAGTCCCCTCGGCAAAGCCGTGAACCCGCACCAAAGGCACTGTGATATTCTCCAGCGCTGTCATGTGGCGGAAAAGACCGCCCTGTTGAAATACAAATCCAAGCTGCTTTCTGTAATCGACAAGCTCACTCTCCGTCTGCGGGAGAGATCGCCCGCCCAGCTGAACCTCCCCTCCCGTTGGCGGGATGAGTCCACCGAGTATCCGCAGCAGCGTGGACTTCCCGCCGCCGGAGGGCCCGATGACCGCCAGCGTATGGACATCATCCGAGAAATCGATCGGATGTAGCACCTCCCGCCCGTCCCCGTAGCACTTCGCCAGACCATTCAATTCAATCTTCATATCGGAAGCTCCTTTCCAGCCGCTTGCTGACAAATGAAACGGGCAGTGTTAGGGCAAGATACAAAACTCCCAGAAACAGGTAGCACTCAAACAGCTTGAAATTTACAGCACTGATCTCACGCATGGT
>CAJLGN010000311.1 GCA_905206195.1 uncultured Roseburia sp. | reverse complement strand
TTGCTGATGACGGAAAAGACCTGACTCGCAGTCTCCGCCATCTCACCGGTCTGTGCGATGAGCTTTTCCATCTCGGCGGATAGGTGATGCGCCTTGGTTCGCTGGATTTCCCTGATCTGCCCGCGGTAGAGTGCAAGCTCCGGTTTTTCCTTATAATAGCTCTCGAGGACTGACTCGTCCGCGGCCAGGATCTCCGGTGCGATAAATGCCGTGCGGCTGCTGTAATCGGTTAACAGACTGTACATCCGCTGCGACATCGCCTGGTTTGCGGTGTTTTTTTGATCCTGATCAAAAAGACGGCTTGCGTAGCTGAACGCAAGGCTAAGCTTCTGCTCTGCCCTTGCGGACTGCTCCAGGACAAAAAGCAGATTCTCCGCGGAGTCCGCGGTCTTTCCCTCCATCTTCTCAATCTCGTCTGTGATCGCCGAAGCCTCGGCAAGATCTTTCTCCCACGCATCCTTGGACGTGTACATCGCGGTTAAATCCCATGTATATACTTCATTTACTTCACTTCGTTTTGGTAATGTCTTTGCCATGTTAGCCTCCTTCTTTCTAGTTCTTCTTTTCTAATTTACCTTTTTATCCGGGAAAAGTAAAGACAAATCAAAGAAATTTACGCCATTGTCTTTCTGAAGATCATCCGTTATAATAAGAAGTCTGAAACAGAATCGACGCCGTGTATTTCGCGCGGCTTTTCAAGCTTTAGAAGGGAGTAACTATCATGGCTTTGGACGGACTGGTGATATCCAATGTAGTATATGAACTAAACAACACCATCTTAAATGCGAAAATCAGCAAAATCGCGCAGCCCGAGAACGACGAGCTGCTTTTTACTATAAAAGGAGGCGGCGGGCAGTTCCGTCTGGCAATGTCCGCGAGCGCGTCCCTGCCCTTTTTATATTTGACCGACGACAACAAACCGAGTCCGCTCACAGCGCCAAATTTCTGCATGGTTCTGCGCAAACACATTGCCAACGGGCGCATCACGCGCATTTACCAGCCGCACATGGAGCGCATCATCCATCTGGAGATCGAGCACCTCGACGAACTGGGCGACCTGTGTAAAAAGACGTTGATCGCCGAGCTGATGGGCAAGCACAGCAACATTATTTTTTGCAATTCCGATGGGATCATCATTGACAGCATCAAGCATGTCTCCGCCATGATGAGCTCCGTGCGCGAAGTTCTTCCCGGGCGCGCCTACTGCATCCCCGCGACACAGGAGAACAAACTAAATCCGCTGGAGGTGACCGAGGACGCCTTCATGGAGAGCGCTATGAAAAAGCCAACCTCCATCGCCAAGGCAATCTACACCTCCTTCACCGGGATCAGCCCGCTCATCGCAAATGAGATCTGTCACCGTGCCTCCGTGGACGGCGACCTCCCGGTGGATTCCCTGGATGTAGATGGAAAAAAGCATCTGTTCCACAATTTTGCATGGATGATGGATGATGTGAAACATCACAATTACTGCCCGAATATCGTCACCCGCGGCAGTGAACCGGTGGACTTTTCCTGTTTTGAGCTTTCAGAGTACATCGCCCGCACAGGACGAAACTTTTCACACAACGACGGCGGTTCTGCCCCCGAATCTCCCTTCACCATGCAGGCGTATGATTCCATCTCGCGCGTGCTGAAGCAGTACTATGCCACACGGAATGTCTACACCCGCATCCGCCAGAAATCCGTTGATCTGCGCAAAATTACAGGCACAGCCTTAGACCGTGCCAGAAAGAAATACCAGCTTCAGGAAAAGCAGTTGAAAGATACGGAAAAACGTGAAAAATATAAAATCTACGGCGAACTGATTCACACCTACGGCTACGGGCTCGCCGAGGGCGCAAAGGAACTGGAAGCCCTGAATTATTACACCAACGAAATGATAAAGATTCCTCTCGATCCCATGCTGGATGCCAAGGCAAACGCTCAGAAATATTTTGATAAATATAATAAGTTAAAGCGCACACACGAGGCGCTCACCGATCTGATCGAAGAGACAAAATCCTCCATCGACCATCTGGAGAGTATCGCCGCCTCACTGGATATCGCACTCACGGAGGATGATCTCGTGCAGATCAAGGAGGAGCTGACCGAGTACGGCTACATCAAGCGCAAGCGCACCGACAAGAAGGCAAAGATCAAGAGCCGCCCATTCCACTATCTCTCCTCGGACGGTTACCATATTTATGTCGGGAAAAACAATTACCAGAACGAGGAGTTGACACTTAAGTTTGCGACCAGAAACGACTGGTGGTTCCACGCCAAGGGCATGCCAGGCTCCCACGTCATCGTAAAATCGAACAATGAGGAACTTCCGAACCGCGTATTTGAGGAGGCAGGGCAGCTTGCCGGATACTATTCCGCTGGCCGCGACAGTGACAAGCTGGAGATCGACTATCTCCAGAAGAAAAACATTAAAAAGCCGAGTGGCAGTGCGCCTGGCTTTGTGGTTTATTACACTAATTATTCGCTCACCATCCGCCCAGATATCTCGGGGCTTACACTGATCGAATAAAAATAGGGGCTGCCACAAAATGGAACGTCAATCATCTGTCCTCCACTTTGTGGCAACC
>CAJLGN010000310.1 GCA_905206195.1 uncultured Roseburia sp. | reverse complement strand
CTAAAATGATGCCGGATTCGCCTGCGTCAAACCAGGAGTTCTGGCGCTGCTTCGCGTGATAATCACGAATGTTCGCGAGCGCCCCCCGAATGACTGCGAGGAGTTTTGGATCGATCTTCTGATACGCCTCCGCAATCTCTGTCTCCGTCACCAAAATATTATCGGCATCAATGTCAGCGCCGTCAAACTTTTTTGTGTATGCAAATACAGCCTGATCGCGGCGATCTCTGACATCCTCGATGATATCGTTCACCCGCTTCTCAAACTCCCCGTAGGCGTTGGGGCTGCGCTTTAAGAGATTTTCTAATATATTCCTTTTCGTCTCCCTGGTCAAATCCAAAATTCTCATGTCTGCGTTCTTCCTTCCGTGTCAATGCTTCACAGCACCGTCTTAAGATCTGCAATCAACTTCGTGATCCGCTCGTTTTCCATCTTCATGCTCACCTGGTTGACCACCATTCTAGCCGAGAGCGGGCACACCTCCTCGAGGACGACAAGCCCGTTCTCCCGCAGGGTGGAACCGGTCTCTACAATGTCACAGATGACCTCGGAGAGCCCGACGATCGGAGCCAGCTCAATGGAGCCGTTCAGCTTGATGATCTCCACAGTCTGATGCTTTTTATTGTAAAAATAATCCTTCGCGATGTGCGGGTACTTGGATGCCACTCGGATCAGCTCGTGGTGGTGCAAGAGCTCTCGTGCGCTCTCCGGCCCACAGATACACATGCGGCATCTTCCAAATCCAAGATCGAGCACCTCATAGATGTTGCGCCCCTCCTCCAGGATTGTATCTTTGCCTACAATGCCGATGTCGGCGGCACCGTACTCAACGTATGTCGGCACATCCGGTCCCTTGGAGAGGAAAAAGCGCAGCTTCAACTCCTCGTTGACAAAAATTAGCTTTCTGGTGTCTTTGTCCTTCATCTCCTCACAGGTGATACCGATCTGCTCAAACAGCTCAAGCGTCTTTTTGGCAAGGCGCCCCTTACCCAACGCAAAGGTGAGGTATCTCATATCATTCATTTCTTTCCGCCTTTCTGTGCGACCGCATCATAAAAACCGCACTTCCGCAATCTTGTTTTGCGCGGCATAGTCGATGTAATTCTGCTCACTTTTTGCCGCATCGCGCGGGATTATCTCAACGGTTCTGCCATCTGCACGTCTCTCTCCAGCCAATTTGATCGCCTCGGCTCTGCCAAGTGGCTGATACACGATCAACAGCGTCCGATGCTCCACCCCAATCTCGATCTTCTGCCTTGCGAGTGCCGCCATAAGCTGGTCGATGACGAACGCGAACCCGATGGATGCGGATTCCTTCCCAAAATAAGTCAGAAGCTTATCGTAGCGCCCGCCCTTTACAATCGGCGCCCCGCTCCCGAATGTGTACCCCGCAAAAATGATGCCGGTGTAATATTGGTAATCGCTGATGGTCCCAAGCTCGAAAGAGATATAGCGCGCGATCCCGTAGACCTCAAGTATGTTATAAAGCTCCTCGAGCCGCTCGATAACCCTCACAATTCTGGGGTAAGCTGTGGCGAAACGCTTTGTCTCCCCCAGCTCATCCAAGCCATTGTAGAGCCTCCCAAGCATAGAAAAAAGCTGGCGCAGGTCACGCTCCAAATGAAGAGTCTCCAAAAATTCATCCACGCCAAAGAAGTTCTTGTTCGAGATTAAGGCGCGCAGTTCTTCCTCCTGCTCCTCCAAAAGTCCAGCAGCATCCATAAGCCCACGGAAAAAGTCCGCGTGTCCCACACTGATCTGAAAATCTCGCAGTCCGGCTGTTTTTAGACAATCGATGACCATAGCCAGCATCTCCGCATCCGCGTCCACCGAAGAATCGCTAAGAAGCTCAGCGCCCAGCTGCGTGCTCTCCTTAAGGCGCCCCTGATAGCTGCTGTTGTTGATGAATGTATTGCCCATATAACAGAGACGGATCGGCATATCCTCCTCGCCAAAATACTTCGCGGCAGACCGCGCGATGGAGGGCGTGATGTCAGGGCGGAGCACCAGCGTGTTCCCCTCCCGATCAAAAAACTTGTACAGATCCCGGGACGGGATGGTGCCAATCTCCCTGCCGAAAATATCAAAAAATTCAAACGTCGGCGTCTCGATCGGATGATAACCGTACTGCCTTAACATTCGGTACAGCCTCTCCTGCAAAAGGAGTTTTTTCTCACATTCCTCATTATAAATATCTCTGACGCCCTCCGGCGTGTGCAATAGCTGCTTTCTCATAACCCTCTCCCGATCTCCGCGGTACCCGCTCTGCGCCGACCAAACGCCATGTTCTCCCGCCTCTTTTCACACGATTACTTTACTGCATTAACTTGATATCATGATATCAAGCGAAACTTTCGTTTATTATATGAAATTCAGCGGAGATTGTCAATCCCTCGCCAATAAATCTTTTTGCAGTGCATCGAGGTACGGGACGAGCACCCCTCTTCCCCTCTCCAGAAAAAATTCAACTTCCAGCTCCTCGTATTGAAAGCTTTTGCGCCCTCCATTTCTCGCGCGCTTCCAGACTTCCAGCAATTTTTCAAGCCTCACGTAATACACTTCGTCCCTGTCCG
>CAJLGN010000309.1 GCA_905206195.1 uncultured Roseburia sp. | reverse complement strand
ATACAATCCGCAATAATATTGCGTTTGGGGAGACGGGGCAGATCGATGACACCCGGATCTGGGAGGCGTTGCGCCAGGCGCAGCTGGAAGGTTTTGTGCGCGAGATGGAGGACGGGCTCGACACTGTGATCGGGGAGGCCGGCGTGCGCCTCTCCGGCGGACAGAGACAGCGCATCGGGATTGCCCGCGCCCTCTACCGCAGACCGGAGGTTCTGGTGCTCGATGAGGCGACCTCCGCGCTGGACAATGAGACGGAGGCCGCGGTGATGGAGGCGATCGACCATCTGCAGGGGAAGATGACGATGCTGATTATCGCGCACCGCCTTTCCACGATTGAGAATTGTGATATCGTGTACAAGGTGGAGAACGGAAATGTGCAGATTGAGAGAACTGCATTTTAGATTCTTGGAAGGAGCATGCTTATAAATGATGATATTAGAACCCTGCGCCGGGCTTGGAAACCGGCTTTTGGCGCTGGCATCGGCATATGAATTATGCAGGGAGCTGAACCGGGAGCTGATCGTGCTCTGGAAGCGCGAGGCCGGCTGCAATGCGCGGGCGGCAGATTTGTTTGACTTTCAGGGAGTCCAGGTTGTGGAATTCAGTGAGAACGGTTATAAAAAAGAATTTTTTGAAACCATAAAAGGCAACATCATCAAGAAAAAATACCGCAGGAAAGGCAAGGTATGTTTTCCGTGTGATAAAATCGACGATTATAAGCAGCGGGGGAGGCTCGCAGAGTTGAGAGCTGAGATCGCAAAGGAGCCGGTCATTTATATTAAGTCGTACACCAATATGTGTGAGCTTGCGCCGGAGAGCTTTTCTTTTATCAGGCCGTCAGCGGCGGTGGCGGAAAAGGGGGAGGCGGTGTTCGCGCGCATCAATGCGCGGACGGTCGGCGTTCATATCAGGCGGACAGACCATGTGGACGCCATCAAGAACAGTCCGCTGGAATTATTTTATGAAAGAATGAAAAAAGAGATCGCGGAAAATGACGCGGATTTTTATGTGACGACAGATGATCGGAGTGTGGAGCGGGAGCTGAAGGCCCATTTCCCGGCGGAGCGCCTGATTTTTTATGAGGGGAAGGTGATTGACCGGGATTCCAAGGCGGGGATTGAGGACGCCCTGATCGATATGCTTTGTCTCTCGAAATGCGCGAAGATTCTGGGCAGCTATAAGAGCACATTCAGTTTGATTCCATCCATTATGGGAGGGATTTCCTTGGAGGCGATGACGCTTGCGGAGTCGTCGGAATCTCGTCAGCAGGTCTGACAGAATACAGAATAGGGATAGAAAAATGTCAGAAATTAAAACATGCAATATCCTGGGAACAGAGATTGCAGTTACAACGATGAAACATACAATCGAGACTCTGGAGGGGGAGATGGAGCGGCTGCGCGGGCAGTATATCTGCGTATCCAATGTCCACACCACCGTCATGGCGTATGAGGATGCGGCGTACCGGAGGGTACAAAATGGAGCAGCAATCGCGCTGCCGGATGGAAAGCCACTGTCGCTGTACAGCAGAAAACATGGATTTCCGGAAGCGGAGCGAGTGACAGGTCCGGATTTGATGGGGGAGCTGTTCGCCAGAGACAATGGATTGTCACATTATTTTTATGGCGGGACGCCGGAGACGATTGAAGTTTTGTCCAGAAAGCTCCGGGCGACATATCCCAATCTTCGGATTGCGGGTATGGTATCCCCACCTTTCCGGCCGCTGACGCCGGAGGAGGATGCCGAGGAAATCCGCAGGATGAATGCATCGGGGGCGGATATCATCTGGGTGGGGCTTGGCGCGCCAAAGCAGGAAAACTGGATGTATGAGCACCGGGGAAAGGTAAACGGGGTGATGATCGGGGTCGGCGCCGGATTTGATTACCATGCAGACACGATCAAACGTGCGCCCTCCTGGATGCAGAAAGCCAGCCTGGAATGGCTGTACCGGCTCATGCAGGATCCGAAGCGCCTGTTCGGTCGGTATCTAAAGACCAATTTTAAGTATCTGTGGCTGATAAGAAAAGCGTGAACAATAAATTTTTTGCTGCCTGCGGCATTGAGCAAAACCGCACTGCGCGCGGGTGATGAAAGGGCATGGGTATTTCTATGTGTGGAATTTATGGAGTTGTCAATCGTAGGGTGGAGCGGGATCTCGCGTTAAAGTGCATTCACACGATCGAGCACCGCGGGCCGGACGGTTTTGGTATATGGCAGGAGGAGGGAACAACGCTGGGACACCGGAGACTGTCCATTCTTGACCTGTCAGAGGGCGGAAGCCAGCCGATGTCTTATGCGAATGAGCGCTATTGGATGACGTTCAACGGAGAAATCTATAATTTTATTGAAATACGAAATGAGCTTGTGCAGAAGGGATACACCTTCCGAAGTGAGAGCGATTCCGAGGTCATTCTGGCGTCTTTTGTGGAGTGGAAGGAAAAGTGCGTGGAGCGCTTTAACGGAATGTGGACTTTCGCCATCTGGGACAGGGAGGAAAAGAGGCTTTTTATCAGCAGGGATCGGTTCGGCGTGAAGCCTTAGAGCGCCGTGGTTACCATATTGAACTGGAGGATT
>CAJLGN010000308.1 GCA_905206195.1 uncultured Roseburia sp. | reverse complement strand
CAAGGACACGATTCCCGGAAAGCTCCCGCAGAAAAAGCTGGTGCGGGAGGCTGCACACGGCTACAGCTCCTACGGAAACCAGATTGGACTTGCCACCGGCTACGTCAAGGAAGTTTATCATCCGAGCTATGTTGCAAAGCGCATGGAGATCGGGGCGGTCCTGGGCGCTGCGCCCAGACGTGCGGTGCGCAGACTGACCTCCGATCCGGGCGATATCATCATCCTGCTTGGCGGGCGTACGGGGCGCGACGGCATCGGCGGCGCGACGGGTTCTTCCAAGGCTCATAACACTGAGTCCACGGCAGTCTGCGGCGCGGAGGTGCAGAAGGGAAACCCGCCGACCGAGCGAAAGATTCAGAGATTATTTCGCCGCGAGGAAGTGGCGCACATCATAAAAAAGTGCAATGATTTTGGGGCGGGCGGCGTGTCCGTTGCCATCGGCGAGCTCGCGGATGGACTCCGTGTGAATCTTGATGCGGTGCCAAAGAAATATGCCGGGCTTGACGGAACAGAGCTCGCGATCTCCGAGTCTCAGGAGCGGATGGCTGTGGTTGTGGCGCCGGGGGATGTGCAGAAGTTTTTGGGATACGCAAAGGAAGAGAATCTGGAGGCGATCGAGGTTGCAGTTGTGACCGAGGAGCCGAGACTGGTGTTGACCTGGAGAGGAAAAGAGGTCGTAAATCTTTCCCGCGCATTTCTGGACACAAACGGGGCGCACCAGGAGACTGCCGTCGCGGTGGATATGCCAAATCCGGACGAGAACTATCTGAAAAAAATCAGCACTCCGGCAGTTGCAGAGGCAGTTGAAAAGGGCGATCTAAAACAGGCATGGCTGGAGGAGCTGGCAGACTTAAATGTATGTTCCCAGAAGGGACTGGTCGAGATGTTCGACGCCTCCATCGGGGCCGGCAGTGTATATATGCCGTTTGGCGGGAAATATCAGTTGACCGAGACCCAGGCTATGGTGGCAAAAATCCCGGTGCTGAAAGGAAAATCTGATGCAGTGACGATGATGTCCTGCGGCTTTGATCCGTATTTATCATCATGGAGTCCGTACCATGGCGCGGTTTATGCAGTTCTTGAATCTTTATCCAGAATTGTGGCCGCAGGCGGTGATTACCGAAAGGTGCGCTTCACTTTTCAGGAGTATTTCCGCAGAATGAGCGCGGACCCAAAGCGTTGGAGTCAGCCGTTTGCGGCTTTGCTCGGCGCGTACAATGCGCAGATCGGATTTGGTCTGCCATCCATTGGAGGAAAGGACTCCATGTCCGGAACATTCAACGACATCGATGTTCCGCCTACGCTTGTCTCCTTTGCGGTGGATGTGGCAAAGGAGGAGGATATCATCACGCCGGAGTTAAAGGCCGCTGGCAATCAGATTTTACTGCTCTCCATTGAAAAAGATGCCTATGACCTTCCGGTTTACACGCAGGTGATGAAGTTGTATGGGGCAGTTCACGAGATGATTCAGAAAAAGTTGGTCGTCTCTGCATATGCGTTGGACGGCAAGGGTCTTGCGGCGGCGCTCGGAAAAATGGCATTTGGAAATAAGCTCGGTGTGACCATAGAAAATGAGATTTCAGAAGAGAGCAATGCTGCCACAGAAGTATTATTTGCCCCCGGCTTTGGAAATATCGTGGCGGAGATTCCGCCTGAGAAGATGGATGAGGTGAATGCAATTTTAAGTGCGGCAGGACTCTCCGGCCATGGGAAGTTTGTGGGATGCGTCAACGGGGAGCGGAGATTTATTCAGGGAGAAGTAAGTATTTCCATGGAGGAGGCGCTTCGAGCGTGGACGGGTACGCTGGAAAAGGTATTCCCGACCCGTGCGACCCAGGATAAGACGGAGCTGTCGACCGGAGTTTATCACGCAGATCATATTTATGTATGTAAGAATAAAGTGGCAAAACCGACGGTGTTTATCCCGGTATTCCCCGGAACCAACTGTGAGTACGACAGTGCGCGGGCGTTCGAGCGTGCGGGGGCAGATACCGTGGTAAAGGTGTTTAAAAATCTGGACGCAGCGGATATCCGCGATTCTGTGGATGAGTTTGTAAGGGCGGCCGGGCAGGCGCAGATTATCATGTTCCCGGGGGGGTTCTCCGCAGGGGACGAGCCGGAGGGCTCTGCAAAGTTCTTCGCGACGGCGTTCCGCAACGCCAAGATGGCCGAGGCTGTCATGAAGCTGCTGAACGAGAGAGATGGTCTCGCGCTCGGTATCTGTAACGGATTCCAGGCGCTGATCAAACTTGGCTTGGTTCCCCATGGAGAGATTCGACCGCAGACTGCAGATTCGCCGACACTGACCTACAATACGATCGGCCGCCATATCAGCAAGATGGTATACACGAAGGTCGTGACTGACAAGTCCCCGTGGCTGGCAAAAGCAGAGGTGGGAAAGATTTACTGCAACCCGGCATCCCACGGCGAGGGGCGCTTTGTCGCTCCTAAGGCGTGGCTTGACAAACTTTTTGCAAACGGTCAGGTCGCAACCCAGTACGTGAATGAGGACGGCGCGCCGACGATGGACGAGGAGTGGAATATCAACGGTTCCTACATGGCGGTCGAGGGGATCACCAGCCCCG
>CAJLGN010000307.1 GCA_905206195.1 uncultured Roseburia sp. | reverse complement strand
ATACCGGAATGCCATCTGTCTGGTGACAGACGAGCAACACACGTATTCAGCGATGGAGAAAGGGATGGAAAGTGAGCCGTTCTATCTCGTATCGACGCCTCATCCGAAGCGAAATCCCGGCTTCCCGCTGGACTGTATTTCCGTCGACATCTGCTCCGGGAAATATTACTATGATCTTGCGGATGGGGAACTGGATCAAGTGGCGGTGGAGGACGGGTTTCTGGAATTTTTCAAAAAAGTATTGGAAGATCAGCGGAACGGACGGGAGTGATACAGAAAAAAGTGATTGGCTTGTGTAATTTTTCCGAGGCGATCAAGGGCATGATGAAAGGAATAACAGGAAATGAAACTCACAACATTATGCTATATTGAAAAGGATGAGAGCTACCTGATGCTCCACCGAGTGAAAAAGAAAAACGACGAGAATCAGGACAAATGGATTGGTGTCGGTGGAAAGTTTAAGCCGGGCGAGACGCCGGAGGAGTGCCTGCTGCGCGAAGTGAGGGAGGAGACTGGGCTGACGCTGACGGATTACCGTTTCCGGGGGATCGTGACCTTTCTCTCGGATATCTGGGAGGGGGAGTATATGCACCTGTTCACGGCAGACTCCTATGGGGGTGAACTGACGCCGCAGCGCATGAAAGACTGCGACGAGGGCGAACTGGTATGGGTTCCAAAAGCGGAAATCCCCAATTTAAACATATGGGAGGGCGACAAAATATTTTTGCGCCTGCTGGCAGAGTCGCAGGATTTCTTTTCGCTGAAGCTGCGCTACGAGGGCGAGCGGCTGGCGGAGACGAAAGTGGAGCGGTATACCTGATTTTTGCCGGAAATACGGCATTATAATCGCGCGACAATTCACATCTTTCCTGCATGGAACATGTAAAATGAAGGATTGCCCACTGGATGAAGTTCACGTGAATTCAAGTTTAAGATGAAGATGTGCCTATGCAAAATTGGCAGAGAAAAAACGATGAAGTAAATACACATATAGGGAAAGAGTGGATAGAGTATGAATAAAGAAATACAATTTGAAAAGGACGGCTACGTCCTCCGCCATGCGCGCTGGGAGGATGCAGGATATTATTACGAGCAGGGCTTTCGGGAACTGGAACCAGAGATCGCAAGACTGACCGGCAGCAGGACGGATTTCACCCGCGACGAGGTGGTCGGATTCTTTCAGAAATGCGTGGCGGCGGACGACCGTCACGATTTTCTGCTGATAAACCCGGATGGCAGGATTATCGGGGAGAGTGTGGTGAACGAGATCGACTGGGAAATGCGCAGTGCAAATTTCCGTATCTGCATTTTCCGTGCGGCGGACTGCGGGTGGGGAATTGGCTCGTGGGCAGTGGAGCGGACGAGAGATTTTGCATTTGGGCAGCTGAAGCTCCACCGTCTGGAGCTGGATGTTTTTTCTTTTAACCCACGGGCAAAGCGGGTGTATGAGAAAGCCGGATTCAAGCAGGAAGGCGTGCTGCGGGACGCTATAAAAGACGGGGATTCCTATGCGGATGACATATTGATGGCGATCTTGGAGGAGGAGTGGAACGCAATGAAAAAGGAGATGGGAATATCATGAATGAGAGAGGATAGGAAAAATGGCATATGACAATCCGAAAATGTGAGCGAAGGGACTGGGTATGTCTCCTCTGCGGGCAAATGGGATTTGCTGTCACAGAAACAGTGTCCGGTGTCAGGCGGGGAAACGGGGCAGATGTAGGAATATGTTCATTTTTGTGGGAAGAAAAGAAAAAACGCTGGCATTTTCGCAATTGGTATGTTATAATCTGAAAATGACTGTGACGCAGTACGCTTATTTTTCCGAAAAATAAGCAGAAGCCCTTGAAAAACAAGGGCGCAGCGACTTATTAAGACCGGAAAATGTACAGGGATATTTCATATATAAGGAGGAAAATTGTTGCAATGAGTGTACAGGTAGAAAATTTGGAAAAAAGTATGGCGAAGCTTACCATTGAGGTTGCCGCAGAGGCGGTTGAGAAAGCGATCCAGGCCGCATATTTAAAGGAGAGAGGCAAGATCAGCATCCCGGGCTTTCGCAAGGGTAAAGTTCCAAGAAATATGATCGAGAAAATGTACGGCTCCGCGGTGTTCTACGAGGATGCAGCAAACACTCTGATTCAGGAGAATTATCCGAGTGCAGCAAATGAGAGTGGGATTGACATCGTTTCCAGACCGACCATCGACGTGGTGCAGATCGAGTCCGGCAAGCCCTTCATCTTCACCGCAGAGGTTGCAGTGAGACCGGAAGTAAAGCTTGGCAAGTATCTGGGCGTATCGGTGACCAAGGTTGACACCTGCGTATCCGACGAGGAAGTGGAGGAAGCCTTGGAGAAAGAGAGACAGAAGAACTCCAGAACTGTGAGCATTTCTGACAGGCCGATTGCGGATGGTGACACCGCAGTGATTGACTTTGAGGGATTTGTGGACGGCGTTGCGTTTGAGGGGGGAAAGGGCGAGAACCATTCGCTTGCGATCGGTTCCCCTTCCTTTATCTATACCATCGATGAGCAGTTGTTCAGAAAGAATGCAGGTGATGAGGCGGCGGTCAATGTCATCTTCCCAG
>CAJLGN010000306.1 GCA_905206195.1 uncultured Roseburia sp. | reverse complement strand
TTTTCATCCTTCCGTGGTGGATGAATTTCATGCTGCGCATTTTAGCGTGGCGTCTGCTCCTGTCCAACAACGGCATTGTCAACGCTCTCCTGGAGCTTATCGGTGTCGGAAGAGTCAAGATGCTAAACACACCTACCGCCGTGGTGTTTGGTATGGTGTACGACTTCCTTCCTTTTATGATTCTCCCCATCTACAATTCCATGGTGCGAATCAAAAAGGACATTATCGAGGCAGCACGCGATCTGGGAGCTGGCTTTTTTACCATACTGATAAAAATCATTCTCCCGCTCACACTCTCTGGCATCATCAGCGGTGTCATCATGGTCTTCGTGCCGGCATTGACCTCCTTTGTCATCTCCGATCTTCTCGGCGGCGGCAAAGTGCTATTGATCGGCAATGTCATCGAGCAGGAATTTATGCAGAGCACCAACTGGAACTTGGGCTCCGGGCTCTCGGTGGTGCTCATGATTTTTGTCATCGCGAGCATGGCGCTGATGAATATTTTTGACAAGGACGGCGGAGGTACTGCAGTATGGTAAAGAAATCAATCCAGCAGATTTATCTGGCGATCATATTTTTATTTTTGTATCTGCCGATCCTCGTTTTGATCGTGTTGTCCTTCAACGATTCCAAATCGAGAGTCGTGTGGGGCGGCTTTACGCTGAAATGGTACGCGTCCTGTTTCACAGACGAGACCATTATGAGTGCCTTTGCAACGACCATGCAGATCACGCTGGCCGCCGCGGTGATCTCGACAATCATCGGCACACTCGGCGCCATCGGCATCAGCGCAATGAAAAAAAAGAACTGCTCCCTCATGCTGGGAGCCACCAATATCCCACTTTTAAACGCAGATATTGTGACCGGCATCTCCATGATGCTGCTCTTCGTAAAATTTATGAACCTGGGCTTTGTGACTGTGCTGATCGCGCACATCACATTCGACATCCCCTACGTCATTTTAAATGTTCTCCCAAAACTTGGCGGGGCAAACCGCCACACCTACGAAGCGGCGCTGGATCTCGGTGCTTCACCACTCTACGCGTTTTATAAAATCACCTGGCCGGAAATCAAATCCGGTGTTTTTTCCGGTTTCCTGATGGCTGTCACCATGTCCCTGGACGACTTTTCCATCACTTTCTTCACGAAAGGCGCCGGGGTGAACACGCTCTCCACCATGCTCTACACCGAGCTTCGAAAAGGCGTAAGACCAGAACTTTACGCCCTGTCAACGCTGCTTTTTGTGCTGGCATTTCTGCTTCTTCTCGTGATGAATTACCGCGCGGGCAAGGACGGGAACACCGGCGTCATCAGACATTAGGAGGTGCTTATGAAAAAATATATCTGTGCTCTGTCCCTTCTGACCGCCGGATGCTTTCTCACTTCCTGCAGCGGCGCGCCGGATTCGGCACAAAAAACAGACAGTGATACCTTAGTCGTGCTCAACTACGGAAAATATCTGGACAAATCTGTGATTCGCATGTTTGAGGAGGAAACCGGCATCCAGGTCAAACTGGAGGAATATGAAAGCCCAGAGGAAATGTACACGAAATTTTCGGCTGGCTCCATCAATTACGATCTGGTCTGCACATCCGACTACATGGTCGAGCGCCTGATTGAGGAGGGCAAGGCGGCAGAAATTGATTTTTCCACCTTCTCCTACTACGACAATCTCGATCCCGACATCCTCACAGCGGCACAGATTTTTGACCCGGAAAATAAATACTCGATGCCCTACTTCTACGGCACCCTGGGCATTCTCTACAACACAACCATGGTCACGGATGAGGAGACCGCGAGCTGGAATATCCTCTGGAATGAAGACTATAAGGACTCCATCATCATGCAGAACTCCGTGCGAGACACTTTCGTGCCGGCTTTGCGACTTTTGGGTTGTGACATTAACACAGAAAATCCAGATGAGCTCGCGGCAGCCTCCGACCTTTTAATCCGGCAAAAGCCGATCATCTACGCATACTATGTGGACGAGACCGCCGATGAAATGACCGCCGGCAATGCGGCGATGGCACTCGTCTACTCCGGGGAAGCCGCACTTGCGATGGAACTCAATGACGACCTCTCCTACAATGTGCCGGAGGAGGGATCAAACTTGTGGATCGATGCATGGTTTATTCCAGAAAGTTCCTCCAATCAGGCGAATGCACAAAAATTTCTCGATTTTCTCTGCCGCGAGGACGCCGCAAGAATAAATTTTGATTATGTCTGCTACGCAACGCCGAATCTCGCCGTCATGGACACGCTCGATGAGGAGACGAAAAATGACACCACCATTTTTCCGACGGAGAAAGTTCTGAAAAATTGTACTGTGTACAAACAATTCGGCCCAGATACCACGGAGCGCTACAGCTACCTTTGGAAAAAATTAAAGTCCCAATGATTTTACATTTTTAGTAATCTTGCATAATTGTGTTTTTGCCCTATCTATGATAAATTAAAATCCACGCAGACTTCCGTCCGCGTGGATTTTGTGATTCCTTCCCCGTTTGCAATCCGGTACATACCTTCCCTGCCATCTGCGGATTTCCCGCAACGTACAGGAGGTATCTATCTATGCACTTGCCTGAATTTAAGCAGCTCATTGTATCTGCAATTCAGGAAGCACTTGGTC
>CAJLGN010000305.1 GCA_905206195.1 uncultured Roseburia sp. | reverse complement strand
CAAGAGTTCTCGATGTGAAGCCGGATGGGAAGCTGGATATCACCATGCGGGAAAAAGCATATTTACAGATGGACGCGGATGCCGAGAAGGTGATGGAGGTGATTGAAGCCTTTGCAGGGGTACTTCCATTTACGGACAAGGCGTCACCGGAGGTCATTAAACGGGAAACCGGGCTGAGTAAGAATGCATTTAAGCGGGCAGTTGGCAGACTTTATAAGGAGCGTCGCATCGAGATTGGGGAGCGGGCAATCCGAAAATTATAGCGGTAAATGTGCGGGAGGACACACGAAAAGGCCGGGCATTGACCTGGTGAGAGCGAAAAGGTGTGACAGGTGGTGCGGAGATTGGAAGTGTGTTATCATAATTAAAAAAACCGGTATGCGCGATTTTAGTCGGCAGGCGGGGGATCAAGACAGAGAGAGGGAAGAAGAATATGAAAAAAGTAATCAGTACAGAAAAGGCGCCGGCGGCGATCGGCCCGTATTCTCAGGCGGTCGAAGTGAATGGGATGGTGTATACCTCCGGCGTGATCCCGGTTGTTCCGGAGACAGGCGAGATTCCGGAAGGATCTGTGGCGCAGGCAAAGCAGGCGCTTGCCAACCTAAGTCATCTGCTCGAGGCGGCAGGATGTGGTATGGAGCATGTGGTGAAGACCACAGTATTCATCAAGGAGATGAATGACTTTGGAGCGATCAACGAGGTGTATCAGACTTTTTTTGATGGATTATATCCGGCGAGAAGCTGTGTGGAGGTAGCGCGGCTCCCCAAGGATGTTATGCTTGAGGTCGAGGCGATCGCGGTCAGACCATAAGTACAGAAAACAAACGGATGGTTTATGGAGAGATAGGGAGGAAGCAAGATGTATGATATCATTATAATTGGAAGTGGTCCAGCAGGGCTGTCCGCAGCAATTTATGGACAACGGGCGAAGCTCTCCGTGTTAGTCATTGAGAAGCAGCCCATGAGTGGCGGGCAGATTATCAGTACGTACGACGTGGATAATTATCCTGGAATGCAGGGGAGCGGCGGATTTGAGTTGGCCTCGAAATTTCGCGCGCACGCGGATGCGCTGGGCGCGCAGATTGTGACGGCGGATGTCACATCTGTGGAACTGGATGGAGCAGTTAAGAAGGTTGTCACAAACCAGGGGATTTATGAGAGTCGGACGGTGGTAATTGCAACCGGCGCGACGCACCGAAAACTTTCGGTGCCGGGGGAGGATGCACTCTCCGGGATGGGGGTTTCCTACTGCGCGACCTGCGACGGTGCGTTTTTCCGGGGCAAGGAGGTGGCAGTCATTGGCGGTGGAGATGTGGCGCTTGAGGATGCACTGTTTTTGGCGAGAGCCAGCAGCAGAGTTTACCTGATTCACAGGAGAGATGAGCTGCGCGGTGCAAAGGTGCTCCAGGAAAAAGTGTTTGAGACAGAGAACATTGAGGTGGTCTGGGACACTGTTGTGGAGGAGATTTCTGGTACGCAGCAAGTGGAGGGGCTTTCTTTGCTGAATAAAAAGAGTGGAGAGCGCAGTACATGCTCGGTGCAGGGCGTGTTCATCGCGGTTGGTATACAGCCGAACTCTGAGCTTTTTCGAGGACAGGTCGAGATGGATGAAGGTGGATACATCAGAGCTGGGGAGGAGGGCGCGACGAGCCAGGCCGGTGTGTTTGTCGCCGGTGACGTGCGAACGAAGCAGTTAAGACAGGTCATCACGGCCGCCTCAGACGGAGCAAATGCGATTACGTCGGTGGAGCGGTATCTCTACCATCAGGGCACTGAAAGTGTACAGTAAAATTTTGTAATAAATTCTGTTTTCTGGAATAAAAGTGGGTTGACATGACAGAATGCCTTTGTTATAATAATCACGTAATAAATGTAATAAATTCGTAATAAATGAAGTGAATTGGAGGCATTCATGAATCTTAAGATAGGTAGAGTCACGGGAGCAATTTTGGCGGGAGCATTATTAGTTAACACTCCTGCGCTCACGATGTATGGTGCACCGATTGCGGGCGTCGCGGTTGTGACATCAGAGCAGACAGCGGCAGTCGGCAATGGAAGCCCGGCGGCAGGCGTTTCGCTTGCGGTATCCGATTACCTGGTGCAGGGGAATGAAAAGGCGTCGCAGCTCGCGGCGGAGACCGCAGATCAGGTCAGCGAGAACGAGGCTCCGGTCGTGGCGTCCGAGTACGCGGACATTGCGATTGCGCAGGTTGACAATTTTGTGAATGTCCGTTCTGAACCGAATACAGAGAGCGAAGTATTAGGCAAGCTTTACAATAATTCTGCAGCGACCATCTCGGAGACAACGGCGGATGGCTGGTATCGGATTACATCTGGAAGTGTTACCGGTTATGTAAAGTGCGAGTATGTAGTTGCAGGCAATGAGGAGTTGGCGAGATCTGTCAGCACCAGATATGCGAAGGTTACGACGACGACCCTTTACGTCAGGACAGAGCCGTCCACGGAGTCAAGCGTTCTGACGATGGTACCGATCGAGGATGATCTGGTCGTGTTAGATGAGTCCGTTCCGGGATGGGTGCGTGTGTCCACAGAGGCGGGTGAGGGTTATGTCTCTACTGATTATGTCATTTTGAGTACAGAGTATGTGCATGCGGAGTCCAAGGAGGATGAAGCGG
>CAJLGN010000304.1 GCA_905206195.1 uncultured Roseburia sp. | reverse complement strand
CTCGGCGTTTGTATTTAAGATTCAGGCGAATATGAACAAGGCGCACCGCGACCGCATCGCGTTCATGCGCATCTGCTCTGGCAAGTTCGATGCCGGCATGGAGGTCACACACGTGCAGGGCGGCAACAAGAAAATTAAGCTCTCCCAGCCGCAGCAGATGATGGCGCAGGAGCGGCACATTGTGGATGAGGCGTATGCCGGGGACATCATCGGTGTGTTTGATCCGGGCATTTTTTCGATTGGCGATACGATAACCACTGCAAAGCCGTTCCGCTTTGAGGGAATTCCGACCTTCGCGCCGGAGCATTTTGCAAGAGTGCGTCAGGTTGATACCATGAAGCGAAAGCAGTTCATGAAGGGGATGCAGCAGATCGCACAGGAGGGCGCCATCCAGATTTTCCAGGAGTACAACATGGGAATGGAGGAGGTCATCGTCGGGGTAGTCGGCGTCCTGCAGTTTGATGTGCTAAAGTACCGCCTGGAGAATGAGTACAACGTGGAGATCCGCATGGATACCCTGCCTTACGAGCATATCCGCTGGATCGAGAGTGAGGAGGTCGATATGGATCGCCTGGTCGGAACGTCGGATATGAAGAAGATTCAGGATCTCAAGGGAAGACCGCTACTTTTGTTCGTCAATGCGTGGAGCGTTGGGATGGTCTTAGACCGCAACGAGGGATTGAAGTTGAGCGAGTTTGGTCGGGAATAGGGAGTGGCATGGAGTCGGCAGAACGCGAGTGGACTGGAGCAGGAAACGGAGTTTTCGGTGATTTTCGTCGAATATGGAAATGGCGAACGCGGAGAAAGGAGAAAATCATGGCAGTCGTTACAATCACAAACGATAATTTTGAGCAGGAGGTGCTTGCGGCAAAGATTCCGGTCATCATGGACTTTTGGGCGGACTGGTGTGGGCCTTGCAAGATGCAGGCGCCCATTTTTGACGCGCTTGCCGAGGAGCTTGACGGAAAAGTGAAGTTTGGCAAGGTGAATGTGGATGAGGAGTCCGCTCTGGCGCTGAAGTATCAGGTCATGAGCATCCCGACGCTGGTCGTGATGGAGTATGGGATCTTTAAGACAAAGGCGATTGGCCTGCAGTCAAAAGAAGCGATTCTTACACTTTTGGAGACTTGCGGGGTGGAATAAGAAGACAAAAAGGACATTGCATAGGCAGTGTCCTTTTTGATCGAAAAGAAAACTCCCATATTGTACCATTGTCCGAAAAGTGATAGAATAACCTTAAAATAATTGACAAATAGGAGGTTATCCATCATGGGATTTTTAAAAGGAAATACAGCGATTATTACAGGGGCGGGAAAGGCGGTGCTCAGCGACGGCACATGTGGTTCGATCGGTTACGGGATCGCGACTGCGTACGCAAAAGAGGGCGCCAATCTTGTGATTACCGGGCGCAACGTTCAGAAGCTAAATGACGCGAAAGAGGAGCTGGAAAAGCTCTATGGTATCCAGGTGCTGGCTGTGCAGGCGGATGTCAATGCCGGGGTGGACAATGAGGCTGTGGTTCAAAATGTAGTAAAGCAGGCGGTTGACGCATTCGGTGATATCCATGTGCTCATCAACAATGCACAGGCATCGGCTTCCGGGGTTACGCTGGCAGACCACACCACAGAGCAATTTGATTTGGCGCTGTACTCAGGTTTGTACGCAACGTTTTATTATATGAAAGCGTGCTACCCCTATCTGGCAAAGACGAAGGGAGCCGTCATCAACTTTGCGTCGGGCGCAGGATTGTTTGGCAACTTTGGACAGTGCGCCTATGCGGCCGCCAAGGAGGCGATTCGCGGTCTCACCCGCGTGGCGGCAACCGAGTGGGGAAAGGACGACATCAATGTGAATATTATCTGCCCCCTCGCATGGACGGCGCAGCTGGAAAAGTTCGAGCAGGCTTATCCGGAGGCGTTCGCGCAGAATGTAAAAATGCCGCCGATGGGCCATTATGGCAATGTGGAGACGGAAATCGGTCGCGTCTGCGTACAGCTGGCATCCCCTGACTTCAAGTTTATGACAGGTGAGACCATCACGCTGGAGGGCGGATTGGGATTGAGACCGTAAGCGAAGAGAAGTGCGAGGCAGGGGGATGAAGATGAACAGCGAAAAAAAGAGCCCGCTGTACAAAAGCTTTGGGTACGCTTTTGCAGGGATTTTTACCTGCATAAAAAAAGAGCGGAATATGAAAATACACTGTGCTGTATCCGTGCTTGTCGTCGTTGCCGGTCTTGTGTTCACATTGTCGGCGACGGAGTGGTGCGTCTGCCTGTTACTTTTTGGTCTGGTGATGGCCTTTGAGCTGGTCAACACCGCTGTGGAGTCCGCGGTCGACCTTGTGACGGAGGAGAGAAAGCCACTCGCTAAAATTGCCAAGGATACGGCGGCGGGCGCGGTTTTGATGGCTGCTATTATGGCTGGGGTCATCGGATGTATCATTTTTGTTCCCAAAGCATTGCAGTTTGTGGGGATACGTTGATGGAGTGAAATGGAGGCAGAAGCGATGGAAAAAATGGGAGAGAGTATCAAGAAGCTTTTACTTGCAGGAATTGGAACGGCGGCGGTGACCGCCGAGAAATCCTAAATACGACGAAGAAGATAAAATAAACGCAGCCATGCAACGACTGAAATCGGTT
>CAJLGN010000303.1 GCA_905206195.1 uncultured Roseburia sp. | reverse complement strand
CCCTTCGCTGTGTTCGATGGAGTACACCGCGCAGCCCTCCAAGTTCTGGAACTCCTGCGCGTACGCTTCCGGCTCGACTGGGCGATCCGGCTCCCTGCGCAGAAGCTTGCCGTCCGCATCGTAGACGTTGTATCCCTCCTCGACGAGGGAGAGGATTCTGGCCTGCTGAATTTTAAATAAAAGCTGATTTGTCCGCATCTTTCGGATATCCCGGTTGCAGGAATTCTCCGGCAGTATCTTCACGTTGTCGAGCACCATCCAAAACAGTTCGCTCGCGGCGCGCACCTGCGCGATATACGCCTCCGCAAACCCGAAATGTTCCAGTTCATTCTCTGTGTGATATTTCATAATTCCTCCATAATACTCTCGTTTATTTTCTGAGTCCGGCGCAAAATGCGCAGCCCTTCATTTTTATCAGATATCCAGCTCGGGCGGCACATCGATCTCGTCCGACACATATTTGCCATTCTTCTTGCGCTGCCTGACACACTCGGAGAGCAGATACTCAATCTGCCCGTTCACGGAGCGAAAGTCGTCCTCCGCCCAGGAGGCGATGGCTTCATACAGCTTATTTGACAGACGCAGCGGTATCTGTTTTTTTCCATTCTCCCCCATAAAATTTCCTCGCTTCTTTTAATACAGGCTCCCCGAATTGACAATCGGCTGTGCCTCGCGGTTGCCGCAGAGCACCACTAAAAGGTTGGACACCATCGCCGCCTTGCGCTCCTCATCAAGCTCCACCACGCCGCCCGCATTTAAACGTTCGAGGGCCATCTCGACCATGCCCACAGCGCCGTCCACAATCATTTTTTTCGCGTCAATGACCGCGGACGCCTGCTGTCTTTGCAGCATCGCAGCCGCGATCTCCGGCGCGTAGGCGAGGTATGTGATGCGCGCCTCTAAAACCTCAAGCCCGGCCTCCTCCACCTTGCGCCCAATCTCATCCCGGATGCGTTTTGCGACGATTTCGCTGGAACCCCTAAGGCTTCCCTCATCCGCCACACCATCGCCGGTCGTGTCCACGTTTGGCGCCACGTCATACGGGTAGAGCCGCACAATATTCCGCAGGGCTGCATCGCACTGCAGCGAGAGAAATTCCTTGTAGTTATCCACGTCAAACACCGCTTTCGCCGTATCCACGACTCTCCAGGTCACCGCGATCCCGATCTCCACCGGATTCCCCAGGCAATCGTTGATCTTTTGTCTGTTGTTGCTCAAAGTCATGATCTTTAAGGAAATCTTCTTGCTCGGCACCTCCACGTTCACCGCGACCTGAGTGTCCGTGATGGAGAGTGCCTGGGTGCGCCCCCGCTCCACGTCACCGCTCTGACTCAGTCTCGTCTTCGCAGCCGGGTTCACGCTCGCACAGAACGGGTTGACAAAGTAGAAGCCCTCCTCCCTGATGGTTCCAATATATTTTCCAAAAAGCGTGAGCACAAGCGCCTCCTGAGGCTTTAACACCTTGAGCCCGCAGAGCGGGAACCAGCCTATGACAAGCCAGATAATAGATATCGTCAGCAGGGCCCAATTCTGCTGAATTCCCCCAAACACACAGGTGCCGACCGACGCCAAATAGAGCAAAAGCGTAAGCAGCATAACGGCCATACCGTTTTTCGGGTGATTCCACATGTTTTCTCTCATAACAATCCCTCCTCGTTTGACATGGAAATTAGATATCATTATGATATCTAAATAATTTCTTTTTGTCAAGTGTTGGAAAAAGATTTTTTCCTGTTTTCACAAAAAAGAACAGCGCCTTTTGTCTTTCAAAATAACGCTGTTCTTCTCTTTTTTCACCTGTACTTAACTTATACCCATTTCCCCAATTCGGCGATATTTTTGACCAGATTCTGCATCTCCTCCCTGGACTGCATACTGCGCGCAGCCTCGATCACGCGCTCCTTCTCCTCCTCGGTCATCCCCGCAAAATTTTTCATCGCATCCTCGTTCATCGCCAGGCCGAAGCCAAGGCCGATGGGAAGTCCATCCTCTTTGATCATACGCTCTCATCTCCTTTGTAGGAGTATACCCGAAAATAAATCGGATGATTCTCTCCAAAAAGAAAAAATTTCGCTTCAGAAAAAACCGTACAGCTTCAGGACCCAATAGATCAGCCCCGCAATCCAGCTCGTGAAGATTCCGTACAAAATCACCGGCCCTGCGATGGTAAAAATCTTGCAGCCGATTCCAAAAACCTGCCCTTCTTTCTGAAACTCGATCGCCGGGGCAGCCACGCCGTTTGCAAAGCCTGTGATCGGGACGAGCGCCCCTGCGCCCCCCCAGTTGGCGATCGAGGGGTAGAGGTTCAGTCCGGTTAAAAGAACTGAGATCAGCACCAGAAGCATGGCGGTCCAGCCTCCGGCTGCATCCTTATCCATCCCGTACTTTAACGCTGTATTCAGGATAAACTGACCGACACAGCAGATGATGCCCCCAGTCACAAAAGCTTTCGCCATATTGCACCACAGATTGTGCGTCGGCGTGACTTCCTTGACATAGTCGTTATATTTCTTTTTTAATCGCTCCTTTTTCTCGTCCATGTTCCACTCCATTTCACGTTTTCTTTTTATTGTGCACAAGTTTTCATATGGCTTACGAAGTTAAGTTCATAAATTTACCGGAATAATAGATATATTACCCTC
>CAJLGN010000302.1 GCA_905206195.1 uncultured Roseburia sp. | reverse complement strand
CGGGAAGTTTAAGCAGATTTCAAACCTTGTAAAATAGATAAAGGAATACAGATACTATATGTTAGAGAAATTTTATCCGGGGGAATATGTGGATTCCACCTATGAGATCGATTTTGATGGACTTTACGGGTCGGGATACCGCGGAATCATATTCGATATCGACAATACGCTGGTGCCGCACGGCGCTCCGGCAGATCTGCGCGCACGCAGATTTTTTGCGCATCTAAAGGAGCTTGGATATCGGTGTGTGTTGCTCTCCAACAACAAGGAGGCGCGCGTGAAGGCGTTTGGCGAGGCAGTCGGGGCGTCCTACATTCACAAGGCGGGCAAACCGAATCCTGCAAATTACAGACGGGCGATGGAGCAGATGGGGACGGATGTACACAATACAATATTCGTGGGGGATCAGATATTTACGGATGTCTATGGAGCCAATCTGGCGGGAATCCGCACGGTTCTGGTGAGGCCAATCCACCCCAGGGAGGAGATTCAGATTGTGCTAAAGCGCTATCTGGAAAAGCCGATTCTCTTTTTCTACCAGAGGAGACAGATAAAGGGCCGGCGTGAAATACAGATCAATGAGAGCGGCAGGCGAAAGTGAGGGGGATATGAAGATAGCAATCGGAAACGATCACGCGGCGACGGAGTTAAAGTTTGTGATTCTGGAGTATTTAAAAGAGCTGGGACATGAGGTCATAAACTTCGGAACGGACGGGGTAAAGAGCTGCGACTACCCGGAATTTGGCGAGAAGGTGGGGCGCGCCGTCGCAGCGGGGGAGGCGGACTGCGGGATTCTCATCTGTGGGACCGGCGTTGGGATCTCCATCGCGGCGAATAAAGTGTCTGGAGTCCGAGCGGCAGTCTGTTCGGACACGGCGACGGCGCGGCTCGTGCGGGAGCACAACAACGCCAATGTGCTTGCGTTCGGCGCGCGTATCGTCGGGACGGAGCTCGCGAAGGATATCGTGAGAGCTTATCTGGGTGCAGAATTTGAGGGTGGAAGACACAAGATGCGGATCGACATGCTCGATGAGATTGAAAAGAGGAGCGGATTTGGCAAATAATGTCGTGTGGGATGCCTACCGTCAAAAAAAGCTTGAAATGTGGAGTCTTTTATTATAAAATATAGAAATCAGAGAGTCTAAAACTCGAGCGTATTTTTAAGGAGGAAGTTTACATGATTTCAGCAGGAGATTTCAGAAATGGCATCACCATTGAGTTAGAGGGCAATATTTTCCAGATTATTGAATTCCAGCACGTGAAGCCGGGAAAAGGCGCCGCGTTTGTGAGGACGAAGTTAAAGAATATCAAGAGCGGCGGCGTGGTGGAGAAGACTTTCCGACCGACTGAGAAATGCCCGCAGGCGCGCATCGACAGAAAAGATTACCAGTACTTGTATGCAGACGGTGATCTGTTCTATTTCATGGATGTTGAGACCTACGATCAGATTGCATTGTCCGCAGATGATATCGGAGACGCGCTCAAGTTTGTAAAAGAGAACGAGATGGTTAAGATGTGCTCCCACAATGGAAATGTGTTTGCAGTGGAGCCGCCTCTGTTCGTGGAACTTCAGATTACAGACACAGAGCCGGGATTCAAGGGCGATACCGCCACCGGGGCAACGAAGCCTGCAGTTGTGGAGACCGGAGCTACTGTGTATGTTCCGCTGTTCGTGGAGCAGGACGACGTGATTAAGATCGATACGCGTACCGGCGAGTACCTCTCTCGCGTGTAAGCTTCCGACAAAATGAAAAGACAGACAGTGACAGGGAAGTGTCCCAAAAGTGTTTACTTTTGGGGCACTCTTTTTTTGTTTCGCCCGATTTCCTTTTGGTAGAGGATCAGGAGGGCAACTGTGGCGATCACAATCTGGCTCACCAGAATGCCCCAGAGGTAGCTTTTAATGCCAAGCAGTGGAACGGCATAGAGCACAAAGACGATCCGGACTGCACAGGAGGCCAGATTTAGGCCGAAAGTGATGCCCGGGAAACCAAGACCATGAAGGATGCTGCTCAACGTGGAACTCAAATATAAAAACGGGCAGATCCAGCCCAGAGTGGTGATGAAATTTCCGGCGAGCGCATTGCCAAAGAGCACATTTCCGATAAAGCTTCCGGTGGCAAGAAAACCGGCGGTGCACAGAAAGCCAAAGAAGAGGCAGGACTCCACCGTTCTTCGGATGGTGCGCCGGATGAGACGGACATCGCCGGATGCCTGCGCTTCGGAGATCGTTGGCAGCAGCAGAACGGAGATGGAGTTCGTCACGACGGAGGGAAACATGATGACTGCCATCGCCATGCCAGTTAAGATGCCGTAGACGCTGAGCGATTCCGCGTTCGTGTACCCGAAGAGCCGCAGGCGGTTTGGGATCATAATGTTTTCAAAGCTGGAAAAAAAATTCAGTACGATCCGGTTTGCCGTCAAAGGGATCGCCATAGACAGAAGACTCCCTGTGTAGGGGAGGAGCATCCGCCGGCGGGAAAAGGAGGAGCCTGAAGTCGGAGCCGTGGCTTTTGCAAGGCTAAAGCAGGTCAGGGAGACGAGGGTGCTTGCGATTTCTCCGATGACAAGGCCCCAGGCGGTCATGGAGGTGCCGGAGGCGGAGAAGAACGCACTGCTCTACGGCGACTGGGACACGTTCTCCG
>CAJLGN010000301.1 GCA_905206195.1 uncultured Roseburia sp. | reverse complement strand
GCGGCACTGACCGCCGACAGGATTCAGTCGCATTAAAGTTCGTGGACGTTGGCGCCACAAACACAAGACCGCCAAGCCCCGCCAGCGCGCCCGAAATGATCACCCCGGCGTACTGCATCTTGTAGACGTTGATCCCGACGGAGTCGGCCGCCTGCGGATGCTCACCGCAGGCTCTCAATCGCAGCCCAAATCGCGTACGGTAGAGCACGACGACCGAGATGATCAGAATCGCGAACCCTAGATAGGTTGTGATATAAGTGTTCTTGAAAAACAGATCCCCGATAAACGGAATATCTCCCAGCACTGGAACCGACTCGATGCGGAATGTATTTTTAAACTGGATCTGCTGTGCACCTCCGATTCTGCGCGCGATAAAAATCGCAAATGCCGGTGCAAACATGTTGAGCGCCGTGCCGCTGATCGTCTGATCCGCTTTCATATTGATCGACGCGAATGCGTGGAACAAAGAAAAGAGGATACCTGTTCCAATTGCGATCAAAATTGCCAGAATGAGCTGCACCTGCCCGCTCAGAGAATTCTGTGTCAGATTGATAAACAGGATACTCGAGAACGCGCCCATGATCATGATCCCCTCAAGCGCGATATTGATAATACCGGACCGCTCAGAGAACATGCCGCCCAATGCAACTAACAGCAGTGGAATGGTAAAAAACATCGTCTGCTGAAACACCAAAAATAACGTATCCACTATTTTTTACCCCCTTCCCGATTGGCATCCGCGGCGCCATTGCCATTCCTCTCCTCCCGCTTCCTGCGCATCTTCAGAATATAACCGCGCGCAAACAGCGAAAATGCCGAGAAATAAATGATAACCGCGATGATGATGTCAATCACCTCCGTGGAAAAGTTCAGAAGCTGCAAATAAAAACCGCCCGCCGTGATGTAGGCGATAAAAATGCCGGACAAAAGCACGCCGATCGGATGTGACAGACCGAGCAGCGCGACGGAGATACCGGTAAAGCCCTCGCCCGCCAGCACGTCCAGCACCTCGATGTGCTTTCCCGATCCAGCCAGATACAAAAGTGCACCCGCCATGCCAGAGAGCGCCCCGGCAATTGCCATGGACAAAATAATGTTCCGCTTCTCATTCATTCCCGCGTACTTGCTGGCGTCCTTATTGTAGCCAGCCGCCTTAAGCTCATAGCCGAACGTCGTCTTCTCCAGAAGGACGTAGATCACCACGACCGCGACCACTGCGACAAAGAAACCGCCGTTGACACTGGAGCCCGGGAACAGCACATCCAGCCCCATCTTCGGGATGTTCGCAGTGTTCGCCACGGTCTTGGTGTAATTGTAAATCTTGTCATACAGATTTGTGTTGGTCGAGATCAAAAAATTCACCAGATACATACCGATATAGTTCGTCATGATACAGGCGATGACCTCATTGACGTTAAAGTAGGCTTTCACAAGTCCCGGAATTGCGCCCCAGAGCGCGCCCGCCAAAAGCGCCGCCAAAAGCGCTACAATCCACTGTGCTCCGCCCAAAAACTCACACCGAATACCCACGACCACCGCCGCGAACGCTCCCACAATAAACTGTCCGGACGCTCCGATATTGAAAAGGCCTGTCTTGAACGCAAATCCGACCGAAAGACCGGTCAGAATGATTGGCGTCGCATAGTAAAAGACCTGTCCAAGTCCCTTCATATCATGTGTCAGCGGTCCTGTGAGGATCGTGACAAAGCCGTGTACCGACTCTGTGGGATTGCTCACAAGGAGAATGACAAATCCAACCAAAAGTCCCACAAAAATGGCAAACAGGGAGGATAAAAATCCGATACTGTCTCTTTTTTTCATGCTATTTTACCTCCCCTCTCTTCGATCCTGCCATGTAAAGCCCAAGCTCTTGAATGGTCGTCTCTCTCGGGTTTAACTCCCCGACAATCTCCCCCTCATAAAGCACCAAAATCCGGTCACTCAAATTCATGACCTCCTCCAGTTCCAGAGAAATCAAAAGCACAGCCGCCCCTGCGTCACGCTCCTGCACGATCTCCTTGTGGATGACCTCGATCGCTCCGACGTCCAGTCCTCTGGTCGGCTGTACCGCCACCAGAAGTTCATGTTGCTTCGTCAGCTCTCTGGCGATGATCGCCTTCTGCTGATTGCCCCCGGACATGCTTCTCACCCGCGTCACAGCTCCCTGGCCGCTTCGGATATCGAACTTCTCAATCAACTCCTCCGCGTAGGATTCCACCGCCCCTTTTTTGATGAATCCACGCTTCTGGAATTGTGGCTTAAAGTAGTCCTGCAACACCAGATTCTCCTCCAGTGTATAGTCGAGCACCAACCCATGTTTGTGCCTGTCCTCCGGGATGTGCGACATGCCGTGCGTGTTGCGGTAACGAATGGACTGCCTCGTGATATCCTCACCATTTAAGAGAATACTGCCCTCGTCCGCCCGGAGCATACCGGTGACTGCCTCGACCAACTCGGTCTGTCCATTTCCGTCAATTCCCGCGATGCAGACAATCTCTCCCCCTCGCACCTGAAAGCTGACCTTCTTAATGATGTCCTTCGTGTGCCCCTGTTTCTTGTCCTTGACCACAAGATTCTTTACATCCAGCACAACATCGTCGGGCTTCGCCGTCTCCTTGTCAATCGTGAGACTGATCTTGTGTCCGACCATCATCTCC
>CAJLGN010000300.1 GCA_905206195.1 uncultured Roseburia sp. | reverse complement strand
GGGACATTTGTGGATGACCCACCAGTTTCTCGGGGAGCTGGGAGTGTGGAGCGACAAGAGTGCTGTCTGTAAGTTGTGCTACAAATAATCGAGAGGAGAGCCTTATGTTATTAAAAAATTATCATTTAGATCCAAAGATTCTTCATGTGGGAACGGAGAAAGATCGCGCGTATTATTTGCCGCTTGATCCGAATGGGAAGGAGAGGCGCATTCTCCTGAGTGGAAACTGGCGTTTTCGGTACCATGACTGCGCATATGATGTGCAGGAGGGTTTCATCTCGCCGGATTTTGATGCGGAAACTTTTGATGTGGTGGAGGTACCTGGATGCTGGCAGATGCAGGGATACGACAGAAATCAGTACACGAACGTGAATTATCCGTTTCCGTTTGCCCCGCCTTATGTTCCGGCGGAAAATCCCTGTGGGGCATATATCTGAGATTTTACACTGAGCGCCGGAGAGATGAAGCAGGAGATTTATCTTAATTTTGAGGGGGTGGATTCCTGCTATTATGTGTGGGTGAACGGCAGCTTTGTGGGATACAGTCAGGTTTCACACGCGACGGGAGAGTTTCGGATTTCCGAGTTTTTGACGGAGGGAAGAAATCGCCTGGCGGTGCTGGTCTTAAAGTGGTGCGATGGAAGCTATCTGGAGGATCAGGATAAATTCCGCATGTCAGGAATTTTTCGGGACGTGTATTTGCTGCTCCGGCCCAGAGAACACATCCGGGATTATTTTATAAAAACGAGCCTGGCAAAAGATGGCGCAAGTGCGGTCATCACAGCGCAGCTTTCCTTTGCGCACGATGCCATCCCGGTGACTTATCGCCTGTGCGATGGAGCGGGGGTGCAACTTTTTGAACAGCAGAGCCAAGAGGCACAGATTTCCATCCCGGTGGAGTCGCCCAAACTCTGGAGCGCGGAAGAGCCATATCTCTATCAGCTGGAACTTGTCACGGCGCAGGAGCGCATCGTTCAGAAAGTGGGAATCCGACAGATTTTGGTGCGGGATGGCGCGATTTTATTAAATGGCAGACCGGTGAAGTTCAAGGGAGTCAATCGCCATGACAGTGACCCGGATACCGGCTTTACGATAAGCAAAGAGCAGGCGGTGCGTGATTTGAAGCTGATGAAGCAGCACAATATCAACGCAGTCAGAACCAGCCATTACTCGAATGCGCCGTGGTTTGTACAGCTCTGTGATGCATATGGGTTTTATGTGATTTTGGAGGCAGATCTCGAGACACATGGCGCTGTCGCAATTTATCAGGGGTCCAATGAGAAGACCTACGGCATGGTTTCGCAGATGGAATGCTACTATGATGCCATCGTGGATCGCGTCCAAAAAGCGGTCATGCGGGATAAAAATTCTGCCTGTGTGCTGGTGTGGTCTATGGGAAATGAATCGGGAATCAGCAAGGCGATTGAGGATGCAGGAGTCTGGACAAAAAAGTACGACGACAGCAGGCTGGTTCACTACGAGGGAGAGCGCTGGCAGTCGGGGGGATTTATTCCGGATCGAAGTATATGGGATATTCACAGCAGGATGTACTCCTCCTATGAGGACATTGATGCATACTTTTCTGAGCCCGGGGAGAAAAAGCCGTATCTGTTCTGCGAATTTGCGCATGCGATGGGCAATAGCCCGGGGGATCTTGAGGGCTATCTTGCGCGGATTTACGATAATCCCGGATTTGCGGGAGGGTTTGTGTGGGAGTGGTGCGACCACGGAATCCATATGGGGAAAACGACTGGCGGCAAGGAAATATACTATTACGGAGGAGATTCCGGGGAGTTTCCCCACGATGTCAACTTTTGCATGGATGGGTTGGTATATCCCGATCGCACACCGCACACCGGGCTTTTGGAGTACCGCAACGTACTGTGACCGCTGCGCATTCGCTTGAATGAGGAGCGGAAGCTTGTGCTTTTTAATACCATGAACTTTGTGGATAGCAATGCGTATGTGACGGTTACCTGGGAGCTTGTGTGCGACGGAATTGGGCAGGGGGAGCAGAGCTGGAGCGATATCCCGAATGTTTTGCCGGGGGAGACCCGCATCTGTGAACTCCCCTTCGCATGGCCAAAGGAGAGCGGTGTGTCTGTGCTGTTTCGCTGCCGCAAAAAAGAGGACTCTGCACTTGTGGAGGCCGGTGCGTTTCTGGGGGAGAGCGAATGTCTGCTGACGCCGCAGGCGGCGTGGAAGCCTACGCTGCGGGAAGCGAAGGCGGAAGAAATTGAGATTGCGAAGGATGAGCGCTACGCGGTCATTACAGGGGGCGGTTTCCGCTATGTCTTTGACGGTTATAGGGGAAACTTCTGTGAGCTGGTGCACCGGGGAATTTCTTATCTGACAAAACCGATAGAGTACAATATTTACCGCGCTCCGATGGATAATGACCGCAAACAGCGGAGCGTTTGGGGGCAGGCAGGATTTGACCGCGCCAAATGCAAGGTCTACTCGGTGGAGACAGAGAGTGTGGAAGGAAAAGCGGTTGTGACGGCGCAGCTGTCCTTAGCGCCGGTTCATATGCAAAGAATTCTGGACATCCGCGCGGTTTACACCGTTGATGGGGATGGGCGGATTCTCGTGGAGTTAGACGCCCGCAGAGACAGTCGGATGCCATATCTGCCGCGGTTTGGAATTCGCCTGTTTCTGCCGGAGCGCAGCCGCTTT
>CAJLGN010000299.1 GCA_905206195.1 uncultured Roseburia sp. | reverse complement strand
GCTCCAACTGTGATGATCTCGCCGCCGAGCGCGCGGTAGCGCGCGAGGATCTCCTCGGTCGGATTTGGGTGACCGAGACCGTACCGAAAGCCGCCGGTGTTGATCTCGATGCCTTTCCCGCGCGCAACCAGCAGCTTTAAGATCGCGTCGATGACGTCTTGATATTTTTTGTAGCTATAGTTCTCATTTTGCGTCGGACCGTAGCGCACGACATAGTCGATGTGGCCGTAGACGTCGAAGCCGTCAAACGCGCGGATGTTTTCGAGGATGGACTCGAAATATTCCAGGTAACATTCGGATTCTTTCCGATTCTGGTAAAAAGATGCATAGTAGGGATCTGCCCCATGTACCAGATGTGAGGATCCGATCACAAAGTCGAAAGGATGGCTCGAGAGGATGTCTGTGTGAAGCGCGGCAAGCTGTGGCTGTAAACCGAGCTCAACGCCGAGATACACGGGAAAGTCGCCCTTATATTTTGCCTGTAACGCCCGCACGGAAGCCGCGTAGTGCGGCAGGTTGAGCAAAAATAGGGAAGGATCGCCGGGGTAATCCATATCCAGGTGGTCTGTGAAGCAAATGCCGCCCACATTTTTCTGGCGTGCGGCCTGGATCATGGACTCCTGCGGAGCTTTGCTGTCGCCGGAGAACTGGCTGTGCATGTGTGTGTCCCAAAGCATAGTGAGAGACTCCTTTCGTGTAAACGTGGGGGGTTATTTCTTTTGCTTGATATTCATTCCGACGGTCATGCCGAGCAGCATTCCAAAAGATATCCCGCAGGAGAGTGCCTCCGGGCCAAAGCGAGCTATGAGAGATGAACCGATGGCACATCCGAAGCACATGCCAAGGCACATCCCGGTTGCCATATGGTTTTCCCTGCCGTCCGCATGCCTTTTTTCGATACCGTCTGTGGCGGCATCGTCTGTCGGAGTGTTGGCCTGTCTTTTCTTTTTGTGTTTTTTTGCGGCGATTGTGATGGACGCGCCCGCTGAGATGCCGATGGCAATCAGGGTCAGAAGTGTAAATATCAGTGTTTGCATTTGAGAAGTTCCTTTCTGAGTGCAGACCGCAGTGTGAGCGCGAGAACGGGGGCTTTCGCGTTCCTGGGTACTGTTTAATCTTACGGACATTATACCTTATATAGGAAAAGAAAGAAAGTTGCAGTTGGTCAATTTGTACAAAATTACAGAAATGCAAGGGAAAAAGTGAGATATGGTGAAAAATTTAACAAAGTAGGAACAAAGTGGTGAAAAAGGCTTGAACTTTCCATAAAAATTGGTTAGAATAAAGAAAGCGTGGAGCGAGGAGGTACACTCCAAGTTCCCGGGAATTATCCCGCGATTACATTTACAAATTCTAGGAGGAATTAAAAATGGCAGTAAGAGTAGCAATCAATGGTTTTGGTCGTATCGGTCGTCTTGCGTTCAGACAGATGTTTGGGGCAGAGGGATACGAAGTAGTAGCGATCAACGATTTAACAAGCCCGAACATGTTAGCACACTTGTTAAAATACGATTCATCCCAGGGTAAATACGCGCTGGCTGACAAGGTTACAGCTGGTGAGGACTCGATCACCGTTGACGGAAAAGAGATCAAGATCTACGCGGAGGCAGACGCAAGCAAGTGTCCGTGGGGCGAGCTGAAGGTTGACGTTGTTCTCGAGTGTACAGGCTTTTACGTATCCAAGGCAAAATCGCAGGCACACATTGATGCAGGTGCGAGAAAAGTTGTTATCTCTGCTCCGGCAGGAAACGATCTTCCGACCATCGTTTTCAATGTAAACCACGAGACATTGACCAAGGAAGACACCATTATTTCCGCTGCTTCCTGCACAACAAACTGCCTTGCTCCTATGGCGAAAGCATTAAATGATTTGGCACCGATCAAATCCGGTATCATGAGCACCATTCACTCCTACACAGGAGATCAGATGACTCTGGACGGACCGCAGAGAAAAGGCGATCTGAGAAGATCCCGCGCAGCTGCAGTCAACATCGTTCCGAACAGCACTGGCGCTGCAAAAGCAATCGGTCTTGTCATTCCGGAATTGAACGGAAAGTTGATCGGCTCCGCACAGCGTGTTCCGTGTCCGACAGGATCCACCACAATTCTGGTCGCAGTCGTTGAGGGCAAGGTCACAGTTGAGCAGATCAACGCAGCAATGAAGGCGGCGGAGACAGAGTCCTACGCTTACACTGAGGATGAGATCGTATCCAGCGATATCATCGGGGCGACAGCAGGTTCGATCTTCGACGCAACACAGACTATGGTATCTCCGATGGATGATGGAAATACACAGGTTCAGGTTGTTTCCTGGTACGACAATGAGAACTCTTACACATCTCAGATGGTACGCACCATTAAATACTTCAGCGAATTATCATAATTCGCCAGGGTTATCATAATCTTTGTGATTTTGTAAAGAACACAGAAATGAATGAAACTGCACGGGTGACTGCTTTTATGGAGAGAGATATCCAGTGTGCAGATTAAGACTCAGGAAGGGGTCCGGTCGATTTGGACCGGACTCCTTTTTGCATTTGTATATGAGTATAATAAAAGGAGGACATCACTATGTCATTAAATAAAAAATCCGTAGATGATATCAATGTAAAGGGAAAAAGAGTGCTCGTCAGATGTGACTTCAACGTACCGTTAAAGGACGGGGGAATCACAGATGAGACGCGTATCAATG
>CAJLGN010000298.1 GCA_905206195.1 uncultured Roseburia sp. | reverse complement strand
TCATCTTACCACAAAGATTTTATACTTTCTACTTGCAATTTTTACTTCGATGTACTATCCTATAACTACATATCTAAAATTTCATTTCTCTCGCACAACCGCCGTTTTCTCATAGATCAAAATCGTCCGGCGCTGTCGAGAATCGTCCATTCATTTCTATCATTTCAAAGGAGAATCGCTTATGTCAGAAAATATTTCCATGGCACATCAAACACACCCGCGAAAGCTTGAGGACTTGAATCTCATTGATAACTTTCTGTTTCAACAAATGATGTCACAGGAGGATGTCGGAGAAGAGTTCGCAAAAATATTGCTCGGCACAATTCTTGGAAAGCCCATACGTCACGTTAAAATTATTTCACAAAAAAGTATCCCCGGCATCGATATCGACCGCCATGGCATCCGTCTCGACGCCTACATCGAAGTTGTCGCCGACGAGCTCTCATTTTCATCCTCCCAATCAATCGATGCACAGATAACACCAGATATCTATGAAATCGAACCGAACAACAGCTATGAAAAGAAGAGTCTCCCAAAACGGATGCGCTACTATCATGGCCTGATTGACACGCAGGTACTCTCCGCCGGAAAGGACTACGAAACACTTCAAAATGTGATCATCATCATAATCCTTCCCTATGACCCATTTGATAAAAACCGTGTGATCTACACCATCCAGAACCAATGTGTCGAAGATTCCTCCCTCCCCTACGACGACGGAGCAAGAAAAATATTTCTGTATACAAAAGGAACTGTTGGAAACCCTAGCCAGGAGCTGAAGGATATGCTAAAATATATAGAGAAAACGACAGTTGAAAATGTCACAAACCAGCGAATCGAAACCGTCAATAACCTTGTAAACAAGGTAAAACGCAGCAAGGAGGTCGGAATCAACTATATGAAATCATGGGAATATGAAAAAATGATTCGGGAACAGGCGACGGCAATAGGGCTAGCACAAGGGCGCGCGCAGGGGCTTGAACAGGGACTTGAACAGGGACGAGAACAGGGACTTGAACAGGGACGAGAACAGGGACGAGAACAGGGGCTCAAAGCCTTTCTCTCCCTCTGCCACCAGTTCCAAATGCCGCGTGAAACCGCTCTGTCAGAAACCATCCAAAAATTCAATCTATCCGCCGACAGGGCCGAGACATACCTGAATCTCTACTGGTGAGCTCGCACAGAAAGGGCATTACAGCAACCTATTTTGCCGCAGCGCCCTTTCTTCCTGTCTTCCAGTTGGCTTTTTCTTCAAATTTTCACCAACTATTACGTTTCTGTGAAGTCTGACAGAGATCCAAAACTGTACCCCATCTCCTCCCACTTTGTCAAAAGTTCATCCAAAATCTCTCCGTTCGTCTTTGAGGTGCTATGTAAAAGAACAATAGCGCCCGGATGGATTCTACCCAGGAGTTTGTCAAACGCCTCCTCCTTGGTCGGCTGATTATCGACATTCCAATCCACGTAGGCAAGGCTCCAAAAAAATGTGCTGTATCCCAGCTCTTTTGCCATTTTCAGATTTTCTGAGCTGTACTTTCCCTGTGGAGGACGGTAGAATTTTGCCATCTCCGTCCCGGTGATCTCCTTCAGAAGATTCGCCGCATCATCCATCTCCTTCTGGAACGATTCCAGATCCGAAATGGCGGACATATCCGGGTGGTGATACGTGTGATTCCCCACCGTGTGTCCATCCGCCAGCATCCGCTTGGCGACATCCGGCGCGCTCTCTAAGAAATGCCCCACCACAAAAAAAGTCGCCGGTGCATTGTGCTTTTTTAATGCATCCAAAATCGGTTCCGTATTGCCATTTTCATAGCCACAATCAAAAGTCAGATAGATCACTTTTTTGTCCCGATCACCCACATAATAGGCATCGTACTGCTTTAATTCCTCCACCGTCGCATTCCCGGTTGGCTGCATCCCCTCCTCTCCAAATCCGAGCCCCCAGTTTTCCGCCTCCCCGGAGACAAAGAATGCGCCTACGGCATTCCCCGTTCGGATTTCTGCCGCATTCCATCCAATGCCAAACATCAGGGCAAACAAAAGTGCCAGACAGATTCCATTCTTATACTTTTTCTTCATCGCTCATCCGAAGTTTCTTTTGTTAAAGTATATCGCTCTCCCGGGATGTCTCATGCAAAAAAACGCACCTTTTACTCACTCATTGTTCTGATACCCGCACTTTGGGCATACCGCTCCTCCCCTGTACGCACAGCCACAGCGGAAGCAGCAGATAGTCTCATGCTTTTCACTCGCCAGATAGACCAGATTTCTGGAATCCGGCTTCTCCTGCAGGTAATGCACAAAGTCATCCAGAACCTCCGCGAATGCTTCCATCTCCTTTCCATCTACCATATAGGGAATCTTTGTCTTAGCCCCATTTCTCTGGTGCACATAAATCCCTCTGTTCAAAAGCCCCTTGGATGCGTGAATGTGATCAATCGACGCAATATCAATTCCGTACGCGCAAAGCAGCGTGCTGTAGTAGAGATGATCCGGAGTGAGAATCATCCCCTCCTTCCCCGATCCATTCCTCGTCGCATCCACCACAAAAACTGGGTACTCGAATAAGCCTCTGCCAGCGGCATAGGATGCCATCGCAAACTCAATCAGATCCGTCTCCTCGGGCGTTGCCTGATGCAGCAGCACCTTTCTCGCCGGATAAAAATGATGTCTTTCATTGTCCGCAACA
>CAJLGN010000297.1 GCA_905206195.1 uncultured Roseburia sp. | reverse complement strand
CCACTCTGACATTGACTCTCTCCTTCGTGGCCAGCGTCTCGGTGGTCTGCGGCGCCTGCGGCTGTGTATCCTCTACAGGCGGTGTCTCTCCGCCCGCATTCGGTGTCTCAGCCGCTGCCTCTCCGCCCTCGGGCGGCGTCTCCGGCGTCTCTGCCGCGACATCTGTGCCCGCAGCCTGCGCATTCTGCTGTGTCACCGCCACAACCCACTGCTCGATGGCATCGGGGATCGTGCTCTTAAGCAGATTGTCCAAGTTCGCGTCCGCCGTAAGCGCAGCATTGTATTTGCCCTGCACTTCACTTCTCAGCGCGACAACATCCTTGTCATTCTCAAACTTGTCAATGAGATTCTGCACGCTCGTATCCAGCGCATTTTCCTGGTTGGTGAGATTGTACTGGCTGTACAGATTATCGATATAAAGGCTTCCCTGATCATTCGTCCTCAAATAGAAGAAATCGAGTCCCGGAGCAGTGGTATCCACCCCAGAGAACTTGATCTCCATCGACACGGAAACCAGATAGGAGTTCGCGTCCAAACCGGTCTTTGTGTAACATTTAACATTCTGGTACTCGTCCACATACTGGCTGAACAGAGCAATGTAGCTCTGCTCGTTGGCAGACACCGGCGTTGCGATCGCAGCGATCGTCGCGGTATCCCCCGCTGCATAAGCGGCGTAATACTGTGCGATCAGGGCGTTCACATTCTCGTAGGCATCAATCTGATATGCCTCCTCCTGCTCCTGCCCGATCTCCGTAGGGCTCACCCCTCCTGCCCCCTGTCCCGGATCCGCGCACTGCACCAAAACTAAAACAAGAACAACAAACAGCGTGCCCGCCGTAAAATAGCGCGCGTGCTTCTTCACAAAATCCAACGCTTTCTGAAAATGATTCTTCGGTAATTTATCTTTTAATCTGGAATTTTCCATTTCTATCGTCCACCATACCTTTCACAAAAAAATCTGCACTGTGCGCACCGCGCCACATGTCCACAAACAACGGGCATTCCGCTTCGAGCAATATTCCCGTGTTAATAAAAAATCAGCAGAACCTGCACTGCGCAGGCATGCCAATTCAAAAAGGGGCGATGGAACGTCCCTGCAATATTATACAGAACAGGCGCAGATATCCTGCACTGTTTCAAAAAAAATGCACCCGGCGGGAATCGAACCCGCATTGCCGGAGTCGGAGTCCGGTGTTCTATCCATTAGACTACGGTTGCCCATCGCTTCAACACACATCAGAAGCAACTCATTTATGGTAACAGAAAACTTTCCTTTTTTCAAGACATTCCTGAAAATTTCACAAAAAATCCTTATTTTGTCATTTTGGTGCACCGCCCTTATAGTCTTCCCAGATCGATGCAAACGTCGCATCCTGCCTCTCTTTTGGATCCCTCGGAATCATCACCGCGATGCGAATCGCAATCTCCGAGATTCTGTATTGTTTGAGGAACGCCAAATCCTCCCTGGACTGCTGTCCATTGCGGTAATTGTACACCACACGGTTGATTCCCTCAAAAATGTGCATCAGCTCCGCGAAGCGATTCTCACGCTCTAAAATATTCCTCCCGTAGACCTCATACTCCTTTCCTGCGGTCGCGATCACCTGCATCGAGAGGCGCAGCTCCCCGGTCACATCTGACGCCTCCATCAGCACGTCTGGGCGCTCTGTCTTTCTTCTGAGGAAATATTCTCTCGCTCCGTCGATGTCGCGCTCCTTAAAATACTCTGCCAGGCGCTCCTTCATCTCTCTCGTCTCCGCCTTTTCCCCGATCATTCCAACCTTGCACTCGCAGACCTTCAATCCCTTCACACTCACCCAGACAAGCAGCAGAAATTCCGACACAAATCCAAACACGCGCTTGTGGTAAGCATCCTCTCCAATCTCCAGCGAGGTGCGCTCTGACACGGCAAAAAATATCGTAAAGAGCCACTTTGCATACTCGTCAAAAAGCGCTTTGGACGTGATCAGAATATTGCCAAAGTACGTCTCCGTCCCATTCACCTGTCTGAGAAATGTCTCATAATATTCCGGGTAAAGTTCTCCGATCACTTCTCCTGTCACATCCAGCACCTTCTGGTTGTGGTTCGCGGAAAATCCAAAATGGTAAGAGTTATTTAGCTTCACCCGCCTGGTGGTAATCAGGTCGTACTCCCTTAGCAGCGTCTCACACTCTGCCCGCGTAAACACCTGCTCCCGGTCATTGATGAGATAGCGCCTGTAGTGACAGGTTCCCACGTAGTCCACATCCCTCACATTTTTCCAAATCCAGTAGAAGCCGGTCAGTTCGCTGTAATAACAATTGAGCGCCGAGATATTCTCCCCGGTGTCGTCCCCTGGATATCCGAGATCCACGCCCGCCGCGCGCCCGACATGCAGCGGCTGGTACAGCCGATCCTGCGGCTCTGAAAATTGTTTATGAGTCATAGTGTAAATACGGATGTTCATCGTCTTCCCTCACTTTGTCTGACCGTAAATTTAAAAAGTACTGTATATTTATTATATCCAAAAATTTCCTGATTTTCATCAAGAACATTCGTTCGCCTTTCTGTTTACTTTACTCCATCCATTTGTTATAATGTGGGTACGAAACAACTTCTGACCAGAAAGAGCCGCCTGTCCGGCTCTCCCTGCCAGAACCCTACACCGAAAGCCTGCTAATAAAAAGTCAAGTGTTTTTTGAAGAAAATTTCAAAAATCC
>CAJLGN010000296.1 GCA_905206195.1 uncultured Roseburia sp. | reverse complement strand
TGAACAGTACCCGGAGGACAAAGAGCTTTTGGGGGATGTGATTGTGGAGAATCAGCAGGCAATTGAGATGACCACGATTTATCGCGACATTATAAACGGTACCAGGGAATTGATGTCCTCTGTGATTGATAATCGGTTGAATAATGTCATGAAATATCTGACTTCCATCACGATCGTCATGGCGATACCAACAGTAATTTCTGGAATCTATGGAATGAACTTGGATGCGCGGTGGATGCCGCTGTCGGACGCACCGCACGGATTTTTGATCATCTGTGTGATCACGCTGCTGAGCTGTATCGTCACGCTGCTGTTTTTGCGCAAGAAAAAAATGCTGTGAGAACGCGCTGGATAGATTCTGCGCGCGGAAAGAGAGACAAAGATGCACACAAAGATTTACGGAACAATCGGGCCAGCCTGTCATCAAACAGATACGCTGGTTCGTTTATTTGAGAAAGGAATGACTGGAATTCGGATCAATCTGTCGCACTCAAGTCTGGATGAGGCGAAGGAATGGATTGACAATATTCATGAGGCGTACAAGCTCTGCGGTGGCAATCCAGAAATTCTCATGGATCTAAGAGGGCCGGAACTTCGGATTGGAAAGCTGAGTTCCGTGCGCAGATGGGAAGTGGGGGAGGTAATGACTCTCGTGGGGGAGGGGGCGAACAACCTTTTTGACCCGGCGGAGATTCCGGTGCCGCAACTGATTCTGCCCTTCTTGGTGGCTGATCGGGAAGTTATGATGGATGATGGCAGAATTCTGCTGAAAGTAGAGGAACAATTCCGCGATAAAAACAAAGTTGCGGCAAAATGTTCCGTGGTGCGGGGCGGAATTTTAAAAAGCGGCAAGAGCATCGCGTTGACGAGCTCAAAATTGTACCCGCCGACACTGACGGAGAGTGATCTGCATAATATTTCCCGGATCAAGCGCTATGGAATCACGGGAGTGATGCTTCCATTTGTGAGAAATAAAGAAGATCTAGAGAACTTAAAACAAAATTTAAAAAAATATGAGGTGGAAGAAACCAGGATTTTTGCAAAAATTGAGAATATGGATGGGGTGAAGTGCATTGAGGAACTGCTGCCCCACTGCGATGAGATTGTCGTAGCTCGCGGGGATCTTGGCAATGCGATACCACTCTGGGAGCTCCCGGTTGTTCAGGAGCGGATTGCGGGAATATGCAGGGCACAGAATAAGCCGTTTATGGTTGTGACACAGATGCTCGCCTCGATGGAGGAATCCGCGGTTCCAACCAGAGCGGAGGTCTCTGATATTTTCCGCGCAGTGAGAGAGGGGGCGGCATCTGTGATGCTCACGGGGGAGACTGCTGCAGGTAGGTACCCGGTGGAGGCGATGATGTACATGGCGAATACGGTGCGGGCAGCGGAGCGGTCATAGAGCGTGATTGTGGAATACCGTGTGACTGTGGCAAGCGGGCGATTGAGGCAAGCGCTGTTTTATCGCTCGAATCTTCCGCTTGCCCCGCATGGCAGCACCAGTCCATTTGAGGATACCGGAAGACCGATCTCATCTGCGGTGACTCTGCCGCAGTATTTTTTTAATGCGGTGGACATCATGTAACTCAATACTGCAGGCTGCAGTCCTGTAGTGTAAGAGTTAATCAGGAAAAAAAGCGGTTCATCGGTCAGAAGCTGTGCACAGAGCTGAACCAGCGGATAGATGGCATCCTCGATCTTCCAGATCTCGCCCTTTGGTCCTCTGCCGTAGGAAGGTGGATCCATAATGACCGCGGCGTAGTGATTGCCGCGGCGAATCTCCCGCTCCACAAACTTCACGCAGTCGTCCACGATCCAGCGGATCGGCGCGTCTGTAAGTCCGGAGGAAGAGGCGTTTTCTTTGGCCCAGGTTACCATACCTTTCGAGGCGTCCACGTGTGTCACAGAGGCGCCCGCCGCAGCGGCGGCAAGCGTGGCGCCGCCGGTGTAGGCGAAGAGATTCAACACCTTGATAGGGCGTCCAGCATGACGGATTTTTTCGGAAAACCAGTCCCAGTTTGCAGCCTGCTCCGGGAAAAGACCAGTGTGCTTAAAGCTGAACGGCTTTAGCTGGAACGTCAGATTCCCATAGTGAATCTGCCACTGTTCGGGGAGATCGAAAAACTCCCATTCGCCACCGCCCTTTGCGCTGCGGTGGTAATGGCCATTCATTCGCTTCCAGCCCTTTTGCGTTTTGGGGGTGCTCCAGATGACCTGGGGATCGGGGCGCACAAGGATATAATCTCCCCAGCGTTCCAATTTTTCTCCGTCGGAGCAATCTATTACTTCATAATCTTTCCAATGATCTGCGATCCACATAGCAATCCTCTCTCTGCTTACTTTTCAAACTATAACAAATATATAACACAAGACGAACAAGAGCAAGCATAAAGTGCGACGGAGCCTTACTTTCGTTTCCAAGTGGCGGGCATTAAAAGCACCATGATGGGGAACAACTCAAGACGTCCGGCGAGCATATCAAACATCAGAATGCACTTGGAGAATACAGAAAAATCAGAGAAGTTCTGTGTCGGTCCAACCATGTTAAGCCCAGGCCCGATATTGTTCAGCAAAGAGACGGCGGCCGTAAAATTCGTGGTGAAATCAAACTCGTCCACGCTTATGAGCAGCGTGGAGAGCAGGAGCATCACAAAGTAAATCACAAGAAATACGTTGGTGTTGCGTAGGATGCTGTGTTCCACGACGC
>CAJLGN010000295.1 GCA_905206195.1 uncultured Roseburia sp. | reverse complement strand
GTGAAATCGCTGTTGCACATTTACCGCAGGAATCCAGCGCTCTATGAGCTTGACAGCAGTTGGGACGGATTTGAGTGGATCAATGCAAACGATGCCAAGCGCAGCATTTTCAGTTTTGTGCGAAAGAGCAAGGACGGTAAGAATAAGTTGCTGTTCGTGTGTAATTTTACGCCGATGGAGCGGCCAGATTACAGAGTGGGAGTTCCGGCAGCCAAGACATACAAGCTGATTTTGGACAGTGACGCGGAGGAGTTCGGCGGGGAGGGCGTGGTGCGCCCGCAGAGCTACCGCGCAAAGAAGGGGAAGTGCGACGGCAGAGACTACTCGTTCGCCTATCCGCTGGGGCCGTATGGAGTGGCTGTATTTCGTTTTTAGACCGCGTTTGGCGGGGAAAAAGTCCGAGAGTAACTTAATAATTGAGGTGATATATCCGATATATATATCAGCTTTGGACGGCGCATCGCGCTTTGGAAGAATTTTCGAAGTGCCATGCGCCGTCTGTGATTCTAGGAGAACGGGAGAGTTGTTGGATGAGAGTAGAGCAGCAGAATGCCAATATTTTAGATACGCTCAAGCAGAGCATTGGACCGGACGGCGAGCAGGAGAATGTTTTTGTTGAAAGTATCCTCGCAAAAAGCAAAGTTTCCACTGAAAACGGAGTGGGGCACGGGGGCGGCAAGGTGAATCAGAGTGGAAATGCCACATCCGTGAATCTCAAGGATGCCACGTATCTAAAGCCGCAGACGGAAGAACAAAAAACGGCTGCGGAGGAGATTGAGCAGTCGGGAAGTATGGATGCCACCGAGCGCAAGAATCAGATGGCGGTGCTTGCGAATACAACATCACCGGAGGACTATGCCAGAATGCAGGAGGAGGGATTTTCACTGCATGACACGGCGTCCGGAACAATTATCACAGAGACGGACAAGATAAAGGCACAGCTCGCGAAGGCAGGGGTGGATATCTCCATTTTTGGGGACGATCTCGATGTAGACCAGCTTGAGGCAATTCTCGGAAGTCCAGAGCTGGCGATGCAGTTGGCACGGACGTTTGAGCGTGCGGATATCCCGTGCACAGAGGAGAATATGAGAGATGGTGCAAAGGCTTTGCAGCTCGCGGGGAAATTGGAGCAGCCGGGGAATGGAGCCATCAAGTATATGATCGACAATGGGCTTGCCCCCACGATTGAGAATTTATATATGGCGGAGTACAGCGGAAGCGCAAGTTATCAACCGGATCAGGAAAACGGTGTTGATATGTCATCCTTTATCGGGCAGGTGGAGCGGATTATTCAACAGGCAGGACTTGCGGTGGATGATTCGACGAGGGCGGACTGTCAGTGGATGCTGCAGAATCAGGTGCCGTTAAACGAAGAGAATTTAAAATATATGGAGGTACTAAAGAATTTAAAGCTGCCGGTGGCCGCGGACAGTCTGATGGAGCGTATCGCAACGGCAGTCTCGGAGGGCGGCAGACCGCAGGATGCTCTTCTTGTGGGGGACGCAAGTCTTGGAAGCAGGGCAGAAAGTGCGCTTGCTGTGGCTGCGGAGGCGACGGATGAGGATCTCTCATATCTGATTGACCGTGGCATGGATTTGACGCTGCGCAATCTCTCCTACGCGATTGCGAGCAGGGCAGCAGGCGTGGCACAAGATGGCGAGAGTGCGGTGGATGCGCAAGCGCAGGTTGATGTGCAACTGACAGGTACGGGCAAGCCGGTCAGCGGCGTGCAGGGAGCAGCAGGCGGGGAATACACAGAGCGGGGACTTGCCCTGTTGACTGCAAAAAGACAGCTGGAGGAGATCCGGCTGGCGATGACAGCAGAGGCGAACTATGCCCTGTTAAAGCGCGGGATCACGATTGAGATGGAGCCATTGGCGAAGCTGGTAGAGGAGCTGAAGACGACCGAAAATACATACTATGAGAATCTTTTGCGCGTGCAGGGGGTGGATGCGTCGGAGGAGAATGTCAGCCTTTTCCGGGAGACGACAGAGACGATCGCAGACTTAAAGACTGTCCCGGCGTACGTGCTCGGACTGCAGGGGATTGGAAGAGCCGCGGCAGGTGTTGTACATGAAGCGGGAGTTGCGCTGCGGGATACGTTTGTGCGGGCAAATGAGCGGTACGAGACGCTGATGACTGCGCCGAGAGCTGATCTGGGGGATTCGATCCACAAGGCATTTCGGAACGTGGATGACATCTTAAAGGATCTTGGGCTCGATACATCTGAGGCAAACCGGAGAGCAGTCCGGATTTTAGGATACAATGAGATCGAGATCACGCCGGAGGCGATTGCGGAGATGAAGGCGGCGGACGAGCAGGTGCAGCGCGCATTTCAGAGTTTGAAGCCGCGGACCGTCATCGAGATGATCCGGCAGGGGATCAATCCGCTGGATATGGATTTTTCGAGTCTGGCGGCGACGGCGGAGCAGATCGGCAGGGAGCTTGGCACGCAGGAGAATCAGAAGTTCTCGGAGTTTTTGTGGAAGCTGGAAAAAAGTGATACCATCAGTGAGGAGGAGCGCGCGTCCTATATCGGAACCTACCGGCTGATCCATCAGGTTGAGAAGACGGACGGGGCGGCCATAGGAGCGCTTGTGAATCAGGGCGCAGAGCTCACTATGCGAAATCTCATGATGGCGGTGCGCTCTGAGCGCCACAGTGGAAAAATGGATTACACGGTGGATGAGTCCTTCGGCGGAAGTGAGA
>CAJLGN010000294.1 GCA_905206195.1 uncultured Roseburia sp. | reverse complement strand
GCAAAGCCAACAATCAGCCATGAGATGTTTGCGGAGTACAGGGAGACCATGAAACCGATGGCGCAGGAGCTACGCGAGCAGGTTGCACTGATGAAGGAAATGTTAAATGAGATGGGGGTGACCACGGTTGAAAAGGGGGGCTATGAGGCGGATGATCTGCTTGGCACCATCGCAAAAAAAAGTGAGAAAGAGGGCGTGGAGGTGTCTGTGGTCTCGGGGGATCGCGATCTCCTGCAGCTCGCCTCGGATCACATCAAAATCCGGATTCCAAAGACAAAACGAACCGGGACGGAGATTGAGGATTACAACACAAAGGAAGTGCTGGAAAAATATCTCGTGACGCCGACGCAGTTTATCGATGTGAAAGCGCTGATGGGTGACGCCTCTGACAATATTCCGGGAGCCCCAGGAATCGGGGAGAAGACAGCGATGGCAATCATCGCCAAGTACGGCAGCATCGAAAACGCCTACGCTCATGTGGATGAACTCAAGCCGCCGAGAGCCAGCAACAATCTAAAAGAACATTACAATCTCGCACAGATGAGCAAGACCCTGGCGACGATTGAGATTCAGGCAGATATTGAATATAATCTTGCGGACGCAAAGCTTGGTGGTATTTCTGCTCTTTACACCGAGGAGGCTTATCTGATGTGTAAGCGTTTGGAATTTAAGAATCTTCTGGGGCGTTTTGCGATGGAGACTCCGAAAAATCAGACGGAGGAGCATTTCCGAAAGATTGCGGAGAAAAGCGAGGCGGAGAAGATTTTTGCTGCGATTCGTGGGAGGGAGTGTGCATTTTATGTCGTTCCTTTTGAGGAGAAGCAGAATGTGTACGAGGAGACGGACGCAGCGGGGGGCCACAGCGCAAAAGCGTTCCTGGGGTTAGCGATCGCTTACGGCGAGGAGGACGCTTACTATATAGAGGCAAATGAGGCTCTCGATTGCACCGTGATCCGTGATTTGTTTGTGAACAGCGGCGCGTCCTGCTATGCAACACTCGATTTGAAACCGCAGCTTTCGCATCTGGGAATGCTCGAGCGAAACTGCGTCGGCACTGTTTCGAGAGGGAATCTCTTTGACAGCACGATTGCGGCATATCTGCTGAACCCGATTAAAAACGAGTATCCCTACGAGGATATCGCAAAGGATTATGCGGGGCTTCTGATTCCGTCCCGCAGAGATCTTTTGGAGAAGTTGACCTATGACCGGGCGGTGAAAGAAAAGCCGGGGGAATTTTTGAAATGTGTCTGTTACATGGCGTACGTCCCATTTGCCGCGAGGAATGCACTGCGTGAGGCATTGCGTGAGACAGAGATGGAGAGACTGTTTGAGACGATTGAGATGCCCCTTGTGTTCACGCTTGCGGACATGGAGCATGAGGGAATCATCGCCTCCGGCGACGCGCTCAAGGAGTATGCAGATAAGCTTTCCGTTCGCATTGGCCAGCTTGAGCAGAAAATTTACGGGGAGGCCGGCGAGGAGTTCAACATCAATTCTCCGAAGCAGCTGGGTGTGATTTTATTCGAAAAATTGCAGCTTCCCAATGGGAAAAAGACAAAGACGGGGTACTCCACGGCCGCGGATGTGCTGGACCATCTCGCGCCGGATTATCCGATTGTGGCGGATATTTTGGAATATCGCCAGCTCGCTAAGCTAAAGTCGACCTACGCGGATGGGCTGGTGAACTACATCGGGCAGGATGGGAGAATACACACGTCATTTAACCAGACGATCACGGCGACGGGACGTCTGAGCAGTACGGAGCCCAATCTGCAGAATATTCCGATGCGCATCGAGCTTGGACGTCTGATACGAAAAGCGTTTTTGCCGAGAGGCGGCTTCGTGTTTATGGATGCGGATTATTCCCAGATTGAGCTTCGTGTGCTGGCGCATCTCTCCGGGGATGAAAAGTTGATCGGGGCCTACCGCACGGCGCAGGACATCCACCGCACCACAGCGTCGCAGGTGTTCCACATTCCGTTTGACGAGGTGACAGACTTACAGCGGAGGAATGCGAAGGCGGTCAATTTCGGCATTGTTTACGGTATCAGCTCCTTGGGATTAAGCCAGGATCTTAGCATCAGCAAAAAAGAGGCGGGGGAATATATCGAGCGCTATTTTGAGACGTACCCGAAGATCAAGGGATATCTGGACGGTCTGGTTGCCGAGGCGAAGGAGAAGGGCTACGTCACCACCATGTTTGGAAGGCGGCGCCCGGTTCCGGAGATTTCTTCCAGCAATTTTATGCAGCGGTCCTTCGGGGAGCGGATTGCCATGAATTCCCCAATTCAGGGAACCGCAGCTGACATCATCAAGATTGCGATGATCCGCGTGCATGACCGGATTCTGGAGGAGGGTTTAAGATCCAGGCTGATCCTTACGGTGCATGATGAGCTTCTCGTCGAGACTGCCAAGGAGGAGATCGATGCCGTGAAAAAGATTCTGGAGGAGGAGATGCACGGTGCGGCGGATTTGGCCGTCACACTTGAGATCGATGCCCATGTCGGGCATGACTGGTATGAGGCCAAGTAAAGTGGAGCGCGACGGGAGCCGCTATAGGAGCATGACTGTTATGAAGCCTCAAAACACGGGGTTATGAGATGGGAAACAGGGAGAGACATATGAGATTTATCGGAGTCACCGAGGGAGTGGGGGCGGGAAAGTCAGCTATTCTTTCTTATCTCGCGCACACGCCGGGCACGCGTGTAATGCTGGCGGATG
>CAJLGN010000293.1 GCA_905206195.1 uncultured Roseburia sp. | reverse complement strand
CAATCCCGGTAGAGTAGATTGCCCGCCGTTCCTCCCGGTTTGCCACGATTCCGCCCGTCGGAAAATCCGGCCCCGGAATGTGCTGCATCATCTGCTCCGTGTTGATGTCAGGATTCTTCATGTAGGCGATCACACCGTCGATCACCTCCGCAAAATTGTGCGGGGGGATGCTGGTCGTCATGCCGACCGCTATGCCCTCTGCCCCGTTGAGCAACAAATTCGGCACCTTCACCGGAAGAACTGCAGGCTCTTTCTCCGTCTCGTCAAAGTTCGGGACAAAATCAACCACATCCTTGTCGAGATCTGCAAGATACGCCTCCTGCGTAAGCTTTTGCAGGCGCGCTTCCGTGTATCGCATCGCCGCCGCGCCGTCACCCTCGATCGAGCCGAAGTTACCGTGTCCATCCACGAGCGTCTGTCCCATCTTAAAATCCTGTGCCAGCACGACGAGCGCTCCGTAGATGGAACTGTCGCCGTGCGGGTGGTACTTACCCATGGTATCGCCCACGATGCGGGCGCTCTTGCGGTACGGCTTATCGTACCGTATTCCCAACTCGTACATGTCGTAGAGAGTCCGCCGCTGCACCGGCTTAAGTCCGTCCCTGACGTCCGGCAGGGCCCTCGCGATAATAACGCTCATCGCATAATCGATATAGGATTTCTGCATTAATTCAGAATATTCCGTCCGGATAATCTGCTCTTCCTGTCTCATACTGTGCTACCTTTCCTTTACCCAGCAGTGCAAATCGAACAAGTTCCATCTCCAGATGTCGCAAGCGAACACAGTTCACTTTGCTTCGCTCTGACGCGTCAAATCTGCCGACTTTTGGGCAATCCACCCTGACACTACTCGTCGCTTTATATGTCAAGAGCCGCATCCCTCGCGTGCTCATAGATAAACGTCTTTCTGGGCGGGACATCATTGCCCATCAAAAGCTCCGTGATATCGGACGCCATCCGCCCGTCCTCAATCTCAACGCGCTTTAAGAGGCGTCGCTCCGGATCCAGTGTCGTCTCCCAGAGCTGATCGGCGTCCATCTCCCCAAGCCCCTTGTAGCGCTGGAGTGTAAAGCTGCCCTTGTGCATCTGACGGTATCGCGCAAGCGCCGCGTCATCGTAGAGGTATTCCTCCGCCCCACGGCTGGGAATTGCCTTATAGAGCGGCGGCATTGCCACGTAGACATGCCCCTCATAGATCAACTCCGGCATGAATCGATAAAACAATGTCAAAAGTAATGTGGAAATATGGGCGCCGTCCACGTCGGCATCCGCCATAATAATAATCTTGTCATAGCGAAGCTTTGTAATATCAAAATCGTTGCCGTAACCCTCCGAAAAACCGCAACCAAACGCATTGATCATCGTCTTGATCTCGGCGTTTGCCAAAATCTTGTCAATGCTCGCCTTCTCCACGTTCAATATCTTACCGCGAATTGGCAGAATCGCCTGAAAGCTTCGGTCTCTCGCCGTCTTGGCAGATCCCCCCGCGGAGTCCCCCTCCACAATAAAAATCTCACATCTCGCAGCGTCCCTGCTCTCACAGTTCGCCAGCTTTCCGTTGGAGTCGAAGGAAAACTTCTGCTTTGTCAAAAGATTTGTCCGCGCCTTCTCCTCCGTCTTGCGGATCTTCGCCGCCTTCTCCGCGCAGGAGATCACCGCCTTTAGAACTTCAAGATTCTTATCAAAATACAGCTGGATCTCATCTCCTGCCACTTTTGCCGTGGCCCTGGCCGCATCCTGATTGTCAAGCTTTGTCTTGGTCTGCCCCTCAAATCTCGGGTCCGGGTGCTTGATGGAGACCACAGCAGTCATACCGTTTCTAACGTCCGCGCCGGTAAAATTAGAGTCCTTTTCCTTTAAAATCCCAAGCTCTCTGGCGTAAGAGTTGATGACTGTGGTGAACACCGTCTTAAACCCGGTGATGTGTGCCCCGCCCTCCGCGTTGAATATATTGTTACAAAATCCCAAAATATTCTCGTGAAATTCGTTCGTGTACTGAAACGCCGCCTCGATGGTGATCCCCTCCTGCTCCCCCTTAAAGTAGATGACATCGTGCAGCACCTCACTCTTCTTGTTGAGATCCTTGACAAAGCCCTGAATTCCCTCCTTCTCGTGGTACTCAATATGCTCTGTCTCCTCCCCCCTGCGATCCTCGTAGATAATCGTGAGGTTGGGATTTAAGTATGCCGTCTCGTGCATGCGGCTCTTGACCTCATCCTCCTTGAAGCGCGTCTTCTCAAAAATTTCAGGATCCGGCATAAAGTTGACCTTCGTCCCCGTCTTTTTTGTTTTCGCAATCTTTGGAAGCAGCCCATCGCAGAGCTCCACCACTGGAACGCCGCGCTCATAACGGTCATGATGAACATACCCCTCCCTGCTAATCTGCACATCCATGTGGGTGGAGAGAGCGTTTACAACCGAGGAACCCACACCGTGGAGTCCCCCGCTTGTCTTGTACGCGGAGTCATCGAACTTGCCGCCCGCATGCAGGGTCGTGTACACAATACGCGCGGCTGAGACTCCCTTCGCGTGCATGCCGACCGGGACACCGCGTCCGTTGTCCTCCACCGTGCATGAACCGTCCACCTCCAGCGTCACATATATGGTATCGCAGGCGCCCGCCAGATGCTCGTCCACCGCATTGTCCACCATCTCATAAATCAGGTGGTTCAGCCCCTTTCTGGAGACACTTCCGATGTACATCCCCGGTCTTTTTCTTACGGCTTCCAGTCCTTCCAACACGGAAATACTGCT
>CAJLGN010000292.1 GCA_905206195.1 uncultured Roseburia sp. | reverse complement strand
AGTCATGTTCGGCGTAGTCACCACGGAAAATATCGAGCAGGCGATTGAGCGGGCGGGGACAAAGGCGGGAAATAAAGGCTATGACTGTGCTGTGGGTGCGATCGAGATGGTCAATCTGCTGCGGGCGATGGATACCTGAGGATGAGAAGCTTTGAGATATTGGCTTATTTTCGGACATTTCAAGTTTTGAAAAATGTGTGGAGGGGAACATCTGAGGGTACAATGCATAAACTATACACAAAGAGTCTACGAGGTTTTTCATGTCAGACATCAGATATGCACAAAATGATAATATAGATCAAGGTGATCTGCGGATGCAGGTCATTGAGAGAGGCACGAGCACACCGATCGACGACGCCAGGATATCCATATCCTACACTGCAGATCCGGAGTCCAAGGTGGAGGAGGTGAACACAGATGTTTCCGGATTGTCCGAACAAATTACGCTTGCTACGCCTCCACTTGAGTACTCACTGCAGCCGGGATCGGAAGTGCAGCCCTATGCAAAATATACCATTCAGGTCAATGCAAGAGGATTTCGTCCGATCAGTATTTCCGGCATTGAGGTCCTTTCGGGTCAGTTGTCGCTGCAGGAGATCCGAATGGACCCGGAGGAGAGGGAAGAAAATTTAAGCGGAAATATTGTGATCCCGGATCACACACTGTTTGCGGAGTATCCGCCAAAGATCCCGGAGTCCGAGATCAAGCCGGTGTCGGAGACGGGAGAGATCGTACTTAGCCGGGTGGTCATCCCGGAGTACGTCGTGGTGCACGACGGAGCGCCCGGCGACCCTACGGCGAGAGAGTACTATATCCGCTACCGCGATTACATCAAAAATGTGGCGTCGAGCGAGATTTATTCCACCTGGCCGGACGCGGCGCTTCGAGCGAATATCCTTGCGATCATGTCGTTTACGCTGAATCGGGTGTACACGGAGTGGTATCGCAACAAAGGCTACAGTTTCACCATCACCTCCTCCACCGCCTACGATCAGAAGTTCATGTACGGGCGAAATGTCTACCAGAGTATCTCGGATGTGGTGGATGAGATGTTCCAGAACTTCCTGTCAAGACCGAACGTCAGACAGCCCATCCTGACACAGTACTGTGACGGACAGCGGGTGACATGCCCGAACTGGCTGAGTCAGTGGGGAAGCAGCTATCTGGCGGAGCAGGGCTATGACGCGATTGAGATTCTGCGTTATTACTATGGCAATAACATGTTCATCAACACGGCGGAGGAAGTCTCCGGTATCCCTGCATCTTGGCCGAGGGTCGATCTGACCGTCGGTTCTACCGGGGAAAAAGTGCGGCAGATTCAAGAGCAGCTCGCGCGTATTTCCAGATCATACCCGGCAATTCCGACAGTGACGCCGGACGGCATCTACGGACCCGCCACAAGGGCTGCTGTGGAAAAATTTCAGGAAGTGTTCGGACTTCCCGTCACGGGGGTCATCGACTATCAGACCTGGTATAAGATTTCGGATATCTACGTGGCAGTGACGCGCATTGCCGAGTTGGTTTAGGCCACATTTCGGATACGGCTTTCCGGTGCAGAGCTGTCGTAAAATGTATCATCACGCTACATTTTACGGCGGCTTTTTTGATAAGAAATATTTTCTTTTTGGTAGACTATGCACGCAGAACAGGGTAAAATAGGCATAGTGTAAAGTGAGAGAGACAGGCGGATGACAGGCCAGTTAACACGGGACAGAAGGGACGGGGAACCGCAGGATGGGAAATTATAAGATGCTGGTGCAGTATGATGGAACCCGCTATCGGGGATGGCAGAGTCAGAATGGCACGGACGACACGATTCAGGGGAAGCTGGAAGCGGTGCTCGGAAGGCTTTTGGGGCAGGAGGTCGCAGTCATCGGCTCCGGGAGAACAGATGCGGGTGTCCACGCCAGAGGGCAGGTTGCAAACTTTCATCTGGCGGGGGCACATGAATGTGGGGAGCTTTTGGACGGGCTGAATCGATATCTCCCGGAGGACATCGCCGTGGCGGATATCCGTGAGGTGGACGAGCGCTTTCACAGCCGCTATCAGGCGAGGAGCAAAACTTATCTCTACCGCATTCACACGGGCAGAATCCCGGAGGTGTTTGCGCGCAGATATGTCTACGATTACCGGACGCCGCTCTCGGTGGAGCGGATGCGGCGGGCGCTGCCGTCTCTTGTGGGTACCCACGATTTTCGGTCGTTCTGCGGGAACAAGAAAATGAAAAAGTCTACGGTGCGGACAATCTATGAGATTTGCCTTGAGGAGGTGGATGGAGAAATTCAACTCTCCTATCGAGGAGATGGATTTTTGCAGAATATGATCCGCATTCTGACCGGGACACTGATTGAGATTGGGGACGGTAGAAGAGAGCCACAGGACATCGTCTGCATCCTGGAGGCAAAGGACAGGGAGGCGGCGGGCTACACAGCGCCCGCCTGCGGGTTGACGCTGGTTTGTGTGGAATATCAAGAAGGAAACAGGGATGAATGAGACATGGAAAAATGGTTTGTGGTACAAAAGGGGGCAGATTTTGCGGAGATATCGCGCACATTTAAAATCAGCCCGGTCATTGCCCGCGTCATGCGAAACCGCGAAATTGTGGGGGAGGCGGCAATTAAAAAGTATTTAAACGGAACGTTGGAGGACTTGTACAACCCGCATCTTTTGAAGGATTCGGATCATCTGTGGGAGATCCTCGCAGGAAAAATAGAGAGCGGTGCGTCCATCCGCATCCTGGGGGAGTACGATATGGACGGCGGTA
>CAJLGN010000291.1 GCA_905206195.1 uncultured Roseburia sp. | reverse complement strand
GGTTCAGGGAAGAGTATCCCGTCCCAAAATCATCCAGCGCCACTCTCACACCCAGACTTCGGATGTCCGCAAGCACCTTTTTCATGCGATTCATATCGTTGATCGCGAGGCTCTCGGTGACCTCGAGCACCAAATTTGCCGGAAGAATCCGGCTCTCCGTCACAACTTTTGCAATCCTATCTACAATGTCGTTCTGTAATAGCTGTACCACAGACAGGTTCACATTGACCCTGTATTCCGGGTGTCCCATATCGTTCCAGTGCTTGCAGCTCCTGCAAGCCTCCTTTAACACAAACTCCCCTATCGGATTGATCAGTCCCAGATATTCCGCCAGGGGAATGAACTCCGTGGGCGCGATCAATCCCAGCTCGTTCGAGTCCCAGCGTATCAAAGCCTCCGCCCCGATGCAGGGTTCCCCTGGCTTTGTGATGTCCACAATGGGCTGATAGTACACTTCAAACTCGGAAAAACAATTTTGCGTCGCGTTGCGCATGTTTTTCTCCATATCCAGGCGCTTGATGGAGGCCGACTCCACATTGTCACTATAGAACTCCACCCGGTTCTTTCCGGCGCACTTCGCCCTGTACAACGCGATGTCCGCCTTGCGGATCAGATCATCCACCGTTCCACCGTCCGTCGGAAAACGCACAACCCCCATGCTCATGGTACAATAATAATTCGTATCCTTTAGCATCCACGGCCTTGTAAAAAGCATTTGCACTTCGTCCAAAATCTTCTGGAGCATCCCAAAATTCTGGTGCGCCAAGATAATGATAAACTCGTCCCCTCCCATCCGATAGCAGTTGTGCTCCACCCCGGAAATCCGGCTTAGGCCATCAGAAATATTTTTCAGGAGCATATCCCCATACTGATGTCCCAGTCCCTCATTGATGTGCTTAAAGTCATCCAGGTCGATATAGAGGAGCGCTCCCTCCCCACCGCTTTCTCCTGCCTGCCGGATGTAGTACTCCAGATCCTGACCACAGCGCATCCGGTTGAAAAGTCCCGTGAGGAAGTCATTGTTTGCCTGCCTCTCAATCTTCTGCTGATCCAGCTTCTTGTCCGTCACATCGTAAATCGTGCACAGTACGACTTCCCTTCCGTCCACCCAGCGCGTCCTTGTCCTCCGGTAATCAAACCAGTGGTTTTCGTCCTCCGAGTAGACTTCCCCAAATCCATCTGTCCCGTTCTTGCTTTGATGCTCCACAATACAGCGCGCAAGCTCACCCGGCTGCATTTTGCCCCAGGCCGAGTCCCGGAAATGCTGGTTGACGTACAGAACGCTGCCACTGTCTGTCTCATGTACACAGATTCCGCAGCCGACATTCTCAAGAATCGCCTCGAGAGATGTGTAGGAACTCGCCAGCGAATCCTCGGCCATCCGCTTTGTCAAGATGCTCTGGATAATCCGCTTGACGTCATTGACAAACTTGACGTCCGCTGCATCCCAGATGCGCTCTCGCATCTGCTCAAAAAAGCACAGGTACATCGCCACCTTACCCTCCACATCGACGGGCAAAAAAATACCTGCCCGCAGCTCCTCCCGCTCGAAAAAGCGGCAGAATTTTTCCGATGTCATGGCATTTGTGGAAATAATGTGGGACTTTCCATCAAAAAATGGCACTTCCCTCTTCGGCACCTGCCCCCACCGCCCCCGGATGGGCTCGGTCTCCGGCGAGAAAAATTCGCACACCACATCGAGTGCTCCGCCCTGCTCACATTCCCGCACCAGCGCTCCGTCGGACACATCCAGATACTCACAGACATTCTTTAAAATGTCTGCCCCGATCTCAGCGAAGCTGCTCTCCGATTCCAGCATCTTGACAACGGAGGTCAGCACCTCATTGCGGTGCAGCTCCGCCTCCATCTTCGCCTCCGACTCCCGGCTCTTAAGAAATGCTTCCTGCGCCAAAATCTGCTCCATCTTCGCCGCAAATATCTGCCGCGACAGTGTCTCCAAAAATTCCAGTGATTTATAGTAGCGCTCCGGTGTCGTGCGCATCACGCTGCGCGGGACATTCGCGCCCTCCCGCTCCATGATGCCGATGGCGATCCACGCCGCAGCAGTCTCGCCGCCCGCATGAATTGCAATCCCGCACATTTTTACGAGATCTGTACCACAATCCTCCTCCACCGGACTCTCAACGCTGTGATCGAGAAGCTTGTTCATCAGCGACACATGCATATCCGTATTGACCAGGCTGTGAATGTATGCAAGCTCCTCCTTTGAGCCGTACGCTCTGGTGACGACTCCGTTGCGCTTGCTGAGACAGACCAGATAGACATTATTCGCATCACAAAAACGATCCTGAAGACTCTGCATCAAAGATACATCCAGCAGCCCCCGCTCTGCTCCACACCGTCTTTCTCCCCTTTTTCTGATTGAAAATGCCATTCTCGTTCCCTCTTATTTTTTATATTGGATCACAAACAAGTAAAAACGCTCCTTCTCCCGTATACAATGTTCCTGGAGCAGTCTGTAATCCGCCGAGAGCCTGAGATTCTTTTTCACGAACCCCTCCTCGTTGGAATACATAACAATGACAGCTCCGGGACAAAGCAACTCCCTCGACTTCTCAAAAAAAGCCGCGTAAAAGGAATCCATCTCCTCCTTTGTCCTCTTGCCTCTCGTCGGCATATTGGTGATAATCTCATCAAAAAAGTAGTCGTGCCGGAAATCCAAATAATCGCGGTTGATAAAGTTGACCTTCTCGCCCGCCAAAGATGCATTCTCCCGCGCCATGGAGATGGCGTCCCCAAAGATATC
>CAJLGN010000290.1 GCA_905206195.1 uncultured Roseburia sp. | reverse complement strand
AGCTCTCCACCCTTCCCCGCCCCGTCGCCCTTCCGATCTCCCTTGAATCTGTAATCCTGCCTTGAAATCACATAGGCAAACATCGCCGTGACAACCAGGCTGATCAACGTTCCGACGACCGTGACGAAAATCGTGATTCCGTAGGATCTGACTAGCTGATCCCCAAGCTTTAGAAAGAACTCATACCCTTTTAAGCTTAGTTCGGACGGAAAAAAGGAATAGCCTTTTTCGTATATGCTCTGCTCGCTGCTGAGGGAAATCACCACCACCAGAACCACAGGGAGCACCATGCACAGGGCAAGCAGCCCCATCACCAGCTCCAAAATAAAATTTGTCTTTCCGGAAATCTGATTCACCTTCAGCTCCTCCGGCATCTCCTTGTGTTTTCTACACCACATTGCCACTCTCCCCCTTTTAGAACAAAGCACTTTCCCTGTCGACCTTGCGTATGATAAAATTCGTTCCCACAACCATGAGGAAACCCACGACAGACTGATACAGATTCGCGGCTGCGGACATTCCGATATCTCCGGTCTCCTTCAGCGCCCGGTATACGTAGGTATCAATCACGTTCGTTGTCGGAAACAGCGGTCCCGAATTTCTTGGAAGCTGATAAAACAGTCCAAAATCAGAAAAAAAGATTCTTCCGATTGCCAGTGTCGCAAGCACCAACATCATTGTCTTGAGGCAGGGAATCGTGATATGCCGGATCTGCTGCCACTTTGTCGCCCCGTCGATCAAGGCCGCCTCATAGTAATCATTGGGGATGCCCGTGAGGGCTCCAAGGTACATGACAGTGGAGTAGCCCACGGTCTTCCATACCTCAAAAACAATAATCAGTACTGGCCACGCGCCGCTCTGTGTATACCAGCTAACCGGCTCTCTTCCCATCCCAATTAGCAGACGATTCACCAGACCGTTGTCCGCGCTCAAAAACGCGTATGCGACAAACGATACCGCCACCCATGACAAAAAGTACGGCGCCATATAAACGCTCTGAAAAAGCTTTGCTCTCCGCTTTCGCAAAAGTTCATTTAAAATGATAGCAAATGTCACTGCGAGCACCACATCGAGCAAAATAAATACCACATTGTAGAGAAGTGTATTGCGGGTAATTACCCACGCATCCGAAGAACGGAATAAAAACTTAAAATTTGAAAGACCGATAAACTCGCTCCCAAAAATTCCATCCCTGACATTAAAGCGCTTGAATGCGAGCACAACGCCAGTCATGGGCAGATACTTAAACAACACCATCAGCGCGATGCCCGGCAATGCCATCATTGTCAAAGGCATACTTCTCCTGATTCCGGTCACCGCCCTGTTCCATTTTCCTCTCTCTGTCCCCGAAGTCTGTTTTCCTCTCAACAGTCCTATCTCCTTCCTCTGTTTTGCTCACTCTTTTTGTAAGTTCTCCTGATATTTTTATTATAGTTTCTTCTCCTTTTACTCACAAGGAGACAAATTTTAACTGAGGTTTACTTTTTTTACATGAACCTTTTCCGTTTTTATTTATTTTCAATTTTCAATCATCTCCCTTTGATGTATAATGAATCATATAACATTTTTTGGCAGACGGCATCGGCTGGGGGAGAATACGGATGAATATTATGCTTGTGGACGATGATAAACATGTCCTGGAAGGACTCAAAAAGCTGTTGGACTGGAATGCGTTTCACGGCAGGCTGACCGCGACGGCGAGCAATGGGGCGGAGGCTCTGACATTGTTTGTGCAGGCGTGGCCGGATGTCATTATATCCGACATCAAAATGCCGGTTATGGACGGCATCACTCTGGCCCGCCATGTCCACGAGCAATCCCCGGACATATCCATGATTCTGCTGAGCGGGTACAGCGAGTTTGAGCACGCGCAAAAGGCGATTCAGTATCAGGTTGAGAACTACATCCTAAAGCCCATCACCAGAGAAAAGATCAACGAGCTCCAGCATATTTTGGAGTGCATTGATCAGCGGCGAAGCAGTCAGAAAAAGGAATTTCTAAGCAACTGGAAGCACGACTTTAAGGAGTCTATCCTGACCGCCCTAAGGGGACAGAACACGAAGATGTTTGACACATTTTTCAGTTCCTCCCTCTTTCATGAAAAGCTCGGTCAGGATCCCTCCAATGCCTACGGCATCCAGCTTTTAGATTTTCTCTACCTCTACCTGTCCGAGCTGCACATCAACCCGGATATCATATCTGCCGCAAAGGAAAAGGCGATGAACGACTACTGGGACCTCCCGGGCAAAGACGCGAAGGCCAATTACCTGATCAGCGCTTACTATGACACGCTCATCAGTGTAAACGCACAGAAAAACAAAAATCTCGACTCCATCTCCTCCCATGTGAAAGAGTATGTCGAGGCCCACTATGCGGAGTCTGATCTCAATATCTCTTTGCTGGCCGACAAGATGAATATCTCTCTGTCCTACCTGAGCACGGTATTCAAACAAACCGCCGGAATCAACCTGAGCACATACATCGCCAATCTGCGCCTTGGCCGTGCAAAGGAGCTTCTGGCAGATCCCTCCCACTCCATCTCGGAGGCCGCCACCCTCTCCGGCTATGACGATGCAAAATATTTCGCCAAGCTTTTTAAGCGGAAATGCGGCATGACCCCCAGTGAATACAGAAATCTTTCCCTCCAGAAAAATCAACTGATGCCCAAAGGAGAACCTTCATGAGCATAAAAAAGAAAGTATTTTTCACTCTGTTCGCGATGATTGCAACCGTTTTACTCTTATCCTACCTCGTCATTTACGGACTCTTCTAC
>CAJLGN010000289.1 GCA_905206195.1 uncultured Roseburia sp. | reverse complement strand
CTCCTACAACTGCGTCCCTAAAATATGCACGCACACACAGGTCAATCAGAGCCATCCCGGACATCGCCGCCCGCATTTCCTGCGAGGAAACCTCACCCAGCCTCTCCCGGATGTGGCGCTCCATCACCGCATCCGCACACTGTGCGGGATCACCGAGCAGATCGTCCAAAATCTCCCTGTAAAACACCGCGTACTCTGCCTCCAAATCTAGAATCCGCTGATACAGACTTCCAAACGGCACGTAATTCGCGGTGAACACCAGATCGTATTTCCGCTCATTATAAGGAACTAACGCGCGCTCATAATTCCAGATTTCGCTGTACGCCCCTCGTGCATCTTTTTCCAACATCACATTCCCGGCAAGCGGCAAAAATCGCACTCGCGTACCCGGATAAAAACGCTCAATATAGCCCACATGCACTCTGTCGATACAAAACACCGCCATGCCCGGCAAATTCTGCAACAACTTTTCGTGGTAATAAAACGGGTGATCCACGAGGATATTAAGATACTGCATCTGATAATCCTCCCAGAGATAACCGCCATCCTCCCTCCGAAAAATCTCCTCCCCGGCAAGCCCGATGAAGTTGAACGTCAAAAGCGCAGTCTTTCCCGGGACTGCAAAGTGGGACAGGCCTTCCAATGACTCGTACAGATTGTCATAGTCGATAAAATAGACCGCAAATCCCAGACGCTCCACCTCCGACACAATCTGCTCCGAAAAATAGCCAAGCGTCTCCACCGCATTTTGAAAAAATATGATCCGATCTATCTGTCCCATCCCATCGCCCCCACTTCAACCTCCATCAGTCCACCGCCGCCCCCCGATCTGCCCAGATCAGAAAATCGATCTTTTTTGTCGCGCTGAATCCACGGTGCTCGGGAAAGTGCACATCAAACTGCCCGATATATCTTTGCGCCTCCTCCGTCTCCAAAAATGCCTGATACCACTGCACCAGTTGCCCGTGAATGGCAATCGCGCGCGCAAGCTTCTCCTCGGCACTTTTCCCTGACATCTTCTGCCCCAGCTTCTCCAGCACAAGACGATCTATAATGGGCATATTGCTGTCAAGAGTTGCCAAAAGTTTACTGGAAAAAGAGGCCTCCACGCGGCCGGTCTCCTCATAAATCTTTGTGATAATCTCCGCAAACTCCACGTTCTCCCGATTCTTAATCTCCTCGAAATAACGGTAAAAAAACTGCCTCCACGCGGCATTCCGGCGCACCTTGTAAAAGCAGGTAAAACACTTCCGAAACTGCGCATCCGTGGAGATATCCGTGTCCCTGAATGTATCCATAATCTCGCTGTAGGCATCCATGCCCGTCTTCTTTCCCTGCAGCTCCTCCAGCGCAGCATCCAAATGAATCTCCATTCTCCGCCCTCTCCTCGACAAATAAAAGACTGCCAAATCTATATTTCATGACAGTCTTTTTTTCTCAATTTTTGAAACTGTGAATGGGAGCCGGGATTCTTCCTCCGCGGTTGATGAAATCATCGCAGGAGAAATTATTCACAGGCATGATCGGCGCGTAACCAAACAGACCCCCAAACTCCACCACATCGCCGACGCCTTTGCCGCTCACCGGGATCAGGCGCGCCGCCGTCGTCTTCTGGTTCACCATGCCCAGCGCCATCTCATCCGCAATCATACCGGAGATTGTCGTCGCCTTGGTGTCCCCCGGGATCGCGATCATGTCAAGTCCCACAGAGCAGACGCAGGTCATCGCCTCCAGCTTTTCCAGCGTGATCGCCCCCGCCTGCACCGCATCGATCATCCCCTGATCCTCGCTGACCGGGATAAATGCGCCGCTTAAGCCTCCCACGTAGGAGGATGCCATGACGCCGCCCTTCTTCACCTGGTCATTGAGCATTGCAAGCGCCGCCGTCGTCCCCGGCGCACCCGCGTATTCCAGACCGATCTCACAGAGAATATCCGCCACCGAGTCCCCCACCGCCGGCGTTGGCGCGAGGGACAAATCGATGATTCCAAACGGGATGTGAAGCAGCCTTGACGCTTCCTGCGCGACGAGCTGACCCACGCGAGTCACCTTAAACGCCGTCTTTTTAATGGTCTCACACAGCACCTCAAAGTTCTCTCCGCGCACTGCCTCCAGAGCGCGCTTCACCACGCCCGGCGCGCTGACGCCGGCATTGATGGCTGCCTCCGCCTCTGTCACGCCGTGAAACGCCCCCGCCATAAACGGGTTGTCATCCGGCGCATTGCAGAATACCACCAGCTTCATGCAATCCACAGAATCCCTGTCCTTGGACTCCTCCGCCAGCTCCAACAAAATCTCTCCCATCAGCTTCACCGCATCCATATTGATGCCGGTCTTGGTGGAGGCGAGATTGACTGAACTGCACACGCGCTCCGTCGCGCAGAGCGCTTTTGGAATGGAGCGAATCAGCATTTCATCCGCCCGCGTCATCCCCTTCGAGACCAGCGCCGAGTAACCGCCGATCAGATTCGCGCCCACCGCCTTGGCCGCGCGATCCAGCGTGTGCGCAATGGTCGCAAAATCCTCCGGGGACTTGCATGCGGCACTGCCCACCAGGGCAATCGGCGTCACAGAAATCCGCTTATTGACAATGGGAATCCCGTACTCATTTTCTATTTTTTCCCCCACAGATGCAAGATCCCTCGCCACTGTGGTGATTCGACGGTAGATATTTTCATTTAACTTTGCGAGATCGGCATCGATGCACTCCAGCAGACTGATACCGATCGTGATGGTGCGGATGTCAAGATTCTCCTTCTCCACCATCTTATTG
>CAJLGN010000288.1 GCA_905206195.1 uncultured Roseburia sp. | reverse complement strand
GGAGGAAACTGAGGCACGCAGAGTTTTAGCTCCTCTTGGCCAGAGCCAGGATCTCGAACTCAATTTCCGAACGCTCGCAGCCCAATGCCGCACAGGCTGCTTCGATGGCTTCGTCCACCGTTTTGCCGGTGCCGATATATTCTCGTTTCATCTGTGTTCCTCCTCTTGATACAGAGCGCTGTATAGCTGCCGGGGATCAGACCCGGCGGCGGGAACCGTTCCGATGAAGGGATCCGCTCTTATTCCAGATCCTCGTCCGAAACATCCACATATTCTTCGCCGTACCGTTCCGCATCCCGACGACGGGCTGCAGCCAGCTTCATGCGGTTGATCTCCTTCTGGGAGAGCGCCTTTTCGTCCACCTCGTCGTTTTCGACCAGGTCGATCAGCGATTCCTCTTCCACTTCAGCCGGAGCCTTGTGCTTCTTCTTGGCGGCCTTGGCGGCCTCGGCAGCCTGGCGGTTCTTTTCCGCCTGCTTTTCCTTGGCGGCCTTGCGGGCCTCGATCTTCTCCTGGCGCTCGGCCTCCCGCTGGGCTTCCAGCTCGGCCTTGGCCTTGGCAGCCATCTCGCGGGGGTTATAGAGCTTGCCCAGTACAAAGGTCTGCAGCAGGGCCAGGGCATTGGAAAGCACCCAGTAGATGCCTACGCCAGCCGGTACCTGGAAGGAGATCCACACTGACATCAGCGGCATCATGAACATCATCATGCGGTTCATGGCAGCGGTGGAGCCATCGTCGCCCATGGCATTGTTCTTCATCGACATAAATCCATTCGACTTTGGACAAGATCGATCAAAATGCCTTTGAACTCGCGGTGGATACGATTGTGCACGCGAAGCATATCTACATCATTGGAATCCGCAGCTGTGCGCCTCTGGCGAGCTTTCTGGCATTTTATTTCACGCTGATGTTCCCAAATGTCCACTTGATTCAGACAAGCAGCTCCAGCGAGATTTTTGAGCAGATGGTGCGCATCGGCAAGGAGGATGTCATTGTGGGAATCAGCTTTCCGCGCTATTCCATGCGGACGCTAAAGGCGATGGAGTTTGCCAACAACCGCAGCGCAAAAGTAATCACCCTGACGGACAGTGTCCACTCGCCGATGAATCTTTACTCCTCCTGCAATCTGATTGCGGACAGCGATATGGCATCGATCGTGGACTCGCTGGTCGCACCGTTGAGCGTCATCAATGCGCTGATTGTGGCGCTCTGCATGAAGAAGCAGACCGCGGTGGCAAAGACACTTGAGATGCTGGAGGACATCTGGGATGAGTACCAGGTTTATGAGAACGACGAGATCAATTATATTGATGACTCTATCAAGATGCGCTATGCGCGGATAGGAGACAACGAGTTTAATGAGTAAGGTAATTGTGGTGGGTGGAGGTCCTGCTGGGATGTTCGCCGCAATCGCGGCGGCAGATAGGGGACATGAAGTCACACTGCTTGAGAAAAATGAGAAGCTTGGGAAAAAGCTTTACATCACGGGAAAAGGGCGCTGCAATATCACGAATGCAGGGGATATGGATGTGCTGTTCTCCAATGTCGTCACCAACTCCAAGTTTTTGTACAGTGCGTTTTATGCTTGTGACAACCAGCGTGTCATCGATTTTTTTGAGAAGAATGGTCTACCGGTCAAAATAGAGCGCGGCAACCGTGTATTTCCGACGTCAGATCACTCCTCGGACGTGATATCGGCGCTGCAAAAAGCGCTGCGTGCACGCGGTGTGAGGGTGCATCTTGGCACGGAGGTGAAGTCGTTGCGCACAGAGGAGGACTCCTCTAAGTGCCACGTTGCCGGAGTTGTCCTGTCGGATGGCAGCCGGCTTTCAGCGGACGCTGTGATCGTTGCGACCGGAGGCTTTTCGTACCAGACGACAGGGTCTACGGGGGATGGTTACCGATTCGCGCGGGAGCTGGGGCACACCGTGACGGAGATCCGCCCGTCCTTAGTTCCATTTTACACAGTGGAGGACTACGTGCCACGCATGCAGGGATTGGCTCTGAAAAATGTCAGGGTTCGAATCCGGGATGGGAAGAAGACATTGTACGACGCGTTCGGGGAGATGCTTTTTACGCATTTTGGCGTCAGCGGACCGCTGATTTTGAGTGCAAGCGCCGCCATTAAGCCCGATTTTACGGAAAAGCAGCTGCACGCAGAGATCGATCTAAAACCTGCGTTGGCTGTGGAACAGTTGGACGCGCGTTTACTCCGCGACTTTGAGAATGCGTGGAATAAACAATTTAAGAATGCGATCGTGCACCTGTTTCCGGCGAAGATGCTTCCCGTGATGCTCGAGCTCTCCGGCATCAATCAGGAGAAGAAAGTAAATGAGATCACGCGGGAGGAGAGACAGAGCTTTGTTCGCCTAATCAAAGCGTTCCCGCTGACCCTAAACGGTCTGCGCGGTTTTAATGAGGCGATCATCACCAGGGGCGGTGTGAAGGTGCGGGAAGTGAATCCATCCACGATGGAGTCAAAGCTTGTGGAGCGTCTCTATTTCTGTGGGGAACTGTTGGATCTGGACGCCATGACCGGAGGTTATAATCTTCAGATCGCGTGGTCGACCGGGTATCTGGCGGGAGAGAGCGTCGAATAAAATATGTGTTGTCCGATATGAAAGCGTTGCTCGTGCCGTGCGGTTTTGATCCGAAGGCGAAGCGGAAAGCAGCGAATTTTTTCAGTGGAAAGGAAGATACTATTATGAGTATGAATATTGCGATCGATGGGCCTGCGGGGGCTGGAAAGAGTACCATCGCCAGGAGGCTTGCGAA
>CAJLGN010000287.1 GCA_905206195.1 uncultured Roseburia sp. | reverse complement strand
CCCACTCAGCACCTCAATCGCCTTCTGCACCTGATTGTCGTACTGAAGCTCATACTTCTCCCCCTCCGGGTGCAGATACTCATATTCCAGCTCCACGTCCGGCTCAATGCCAACCCCGTGGATATAATTGCCCTTCGGGGTAAAATATTTTGCGGTTGTCAGCTTCACAGCATCCCCGTCCGAGAGCGGGAACACCGTCTGCACGATTCCCTTTCCAAAGGTCGTCGTACCGATCAACGTACCATACGCATAGTCCTTGATCGCCCCGGCAAAAATCTCCGACGCGCTGGCACTGTCCTGATTAATCAGCACCGCCAGCGGATAATCGAAATGGCTGTCCCCGCTGGACTTATATTCCTTGCGATTTCCATTTTTATCCTCAATATAAACGAGCAGCCCCTCCGGAAGAATATCGTCCAAAATCTGCACAACGGAATCCACAAGACCGCCGCCATTGTAGCGCAGATCCACGACCATCGAGCGCATGCCCTGCGCTTGAAGTTGTGCGAGTGCCTCCTCAAACTGCGTCGCTGTTTCCGTCTCGAATGAGACGATTCGGATGTATCCGATTCCGTCCGCAAGCATCTCGGACTCTATGCTGGGAAGCGTCACATTCGCCCGCTCCACATCAAAGGAGAGGTATTCCGCCGTGGAGGGGCGGTAGACCTCCAGATGCACCGTGGTTCCCTCCTCCCCGCGAATCAACTGCACGAGATCCGTCACTTCCATAGAGGTCGCCTCGACGTCATCCACAGAGAGAATGACATCCCCCGCCAGAACACCCGCCGCCTCCGACGGGGTTCCCTCGTACACCTTACTCACAGTAACCATCATTGTGTCCACTTCCTGCCTGAGTCCTGCCCCGATTCCGTAATATTTTCCGGTCACGCTCACCTGGGACTGCTGATACTCCTCCGCCGTATAATACACAGAGTATTTATCTCCAATGCCCTCCAGAAGTCCGGCATAGATACCATTTTGAAGTTTCTCCCTCTCCACATCATCATAATAATACAGGTCTATGTAGGTGGAAAGCTCACGGATCTTGGCCATGGCATCCATATCTACGACCGCCTCTTCCCCCGCGGGATTGCCCGTGATCCGAATCCGGCTCCCCGTGATCGCACAGATCAAAAGAACTCCCGATATTCCAAGGAAAAGTGTCGCGAGCATTCCAATCAGGGCGCCAACCCAGACTCCTGATCTTCTCACCCTCGGCTCTGCAGCTTCCGCCACTCCCCATCCAGCTGTGTTTTGTGTCTCCATGTCATCTTTTTGTCCGTCCATTGATAACCCCCCCCCTCAAAAATATGAATTTCCAGCCTCGCCCAGCACCGCCTATCATTTTATCATATGTAAAAAAGCTGCCGCAAAATACACATTCATTTTGCGACAGCCCAGACAGCCACCTCAGGTCCCTATTGATGTCGCATCAGCGCCCCAGATAACTCCACGGACTGACATAACTTCCGTTTAGCGACACCCCAAAATGTAAGTGATTTCCCGTCGAAATACCTGTACTTCCAACCTTCGCGATAACCTGCCCCGCCGTTACGCTCTGCCCCGGAGACACAAGCAATGCGGATGCGTGCATATACACCGTATAGAGTCCGCCGCCGTGATCAACCATCACATAATTTCCGGCTGCCCCACTGTAGGTCGCCACCTTTACCGTGCCGTCTGCCGCCGCCACAATATCTGCCCCGCCGGCCGCTCCGATATCGATTCCCTTGTGATTAGAAGATGCACCCGCTGTCGGCGAAATTCTATTTCCGTAATCACTGGTAATCCTCGTACTGCTTGGGCACGGCCATGTGAAAGCTCCACCGGAATAAGGATTGTCCACAATTCCCGCGGCCGCCTTCTCAGCCTCCGCGCGCCGGATCGCGGCAATGAGTTCCTCCTGTGCCTGAATCTCAGCCGCGTAGTAATCCGCCTCGCTCTGCGCGCTTGCTATCTCATCGGAGATCCCCGCAAGTTCCGTCTCCTTCTGGCGCATCATGGATGCAACCATCGCCTTATCGCTCTCGACCGTCGCCTTGAGCTCCTGCAGCTCGCCGTACTCTCGCTCCAGCTGCGCCTCCAGATCTGTGATCATCTGCACCGTATCCTGATACTCCGTCAGCTTCTGCCTGTCGTAGCTCTGAATCTGGGAGATGTACTCCGCCGCATTCAAAAGCTCCGACATACTCCGCGAGGCGAGCAGCGCCTCCAGATAAGAGGTCTGACTATTCTCATACATGAATTGGATGCGCACCTTCATGTCCTCATACTGCTGCACTTCTTTGGCTTTTGCCTCCGCGAGCTCCTCCTGCGCGGACACGATGTCCTCACTCTTCTCCGTCAGCTGCTTCTCCAAATCTGTGATGCGGGCGGAGATCTGAATCAGCTGACGATTTAGATCTGCAACCTTCTCCTCCACATTCCCCTTAGAATTTTTCAGATTCCGGATCGTTGTCTGCGCCTCTTTCAGCTCTCGCTCCAGCGCCGCCTTCTCGTCCTGTGCCTCCTTCAGGGATGCCGACGCCGAGGACTTCTCCGCGCTCTTATCGGAGACCGCCGCCGCGTGGAGCGTCATTCCACTTCCCAGCAGCACCACGAGACACATCGCTGTCATTCTTTGTAATAATCTCTTCTTCATAATCCTCACAAATCTACTCCAAACCTCAAACCTTCAAGTGCTTGCGGATCGTAATACGGCTTCCAATAAATCCGATTCCGACTCCCAATATCAGTGCCACAGGCACCAAGGTGTGGAAAATCTCCTCCGCACTCAGAAACTTCATCATATTGCTGATAAATATGAACTT
>CAJLGN010000286.1 GCA_905206195.1 uncultured Roseburia sp. | reverse complement strand
TTGCCGTCCACCATGCCGCCCGGTCCAACTGCGATAACTTCCGCTTCCTGCGGCTTCTCCTGCGCGCTGCCTGCAAGGATGATTCCCGACTTGGTGGTCTCCTCCGCCTCACACTGTCTCAATACTACTCTGTCACTCAACGGTACTAATTTCATTTTTCATGCCTCCTGCTTATCTCTGTCTTTGTCTTTCTTTTGCTCTGTTATTAGCACTCATTTGGTTTGAGTGCTAACCGATAGACCTATAATAGTTTTTTGTCTCACAATCTGCAACCAAATATATTTCTAAATATTTCTGTTTATTTTAATATTTTATTACTCTTTCTCTTCTTTTCTCTCTTTTTTATATTTTCACCCATTTTCTTCAATTTTATACTTTTTTTAGAAAATCGGGCGAGTTGTTTTTAGACCGATCCTCCAGTCGCTCCTGCACCGCTTTTTTCACGCTCCTCTGGACTGTTTTGTTCCCGGTGCTCCACAGCAGCTTCAGCGCCTTTCCAAACAGCTTCTGGCTCTCCTCCGACAGCTTGCTCTTCGCCTTTAAAAGCTCCTGTACCTTCTTCCACTTGCTGTTATAAAAATCGTCCACCGTCTTGATCTGTGCCTCCTCGAGCATCAAAAATATGGTCTCAACGATCTGCTCCCGCTCCTCTCTGCTCAGCTGGCGCAGCCAGGTTTTCATCGCCTCGTCGAGCAGGATGCTCTGCTGCGCCACCTCGCTGACGTAGACAAAAGTGGTCCCGAGCACCTCCCACGACATGGCATCGTGCTGCTGGATTCCGCTCTGCGAACTTTTCACCACCTCGTAGGACTCCTCATGCTCCAGAAGCATCCCTACGATCGAGGACTCCGGCAGAATCGTCTTAATCCGCGGAAGCATGGACTGGTACGCGCGGCTCTCCACCATCGTGTGATCAAACCCTGGTCCGTCGTTGCTGTACACACACGTGATCTTGTTCTGAATCCACGGCTCACATTTCACCGCCGCGTAGACTGAGAGATTGCCGCCCTTAGAGTGCCCTCCCACGCGGATTTTTTTCATCTCCGGCCTTGCGACACCGTTCAAATACTCCACCGCCTTCAGCTGGCCGGGCGTCGTGTCCAGGTATCCCATGTTAAAATTCTCGCGCCAGCCCACGATGGTGTTGTCCGTCCCGCTGAACGCAACGTACATACTCCCGTCCGTCAATTCGGCGCACAGAACTGAAAACTGGGACTGCTCTTCATCGCTGATATCATCGATATAATCCGAGAGCAAAATATTGCGAAAACGCTTTGTCTCCGCCATCTTTTTCAGAACAAACGGGGCAGATCTCATCATCGGAACATGGGAAAGTATCTCCTCTTTTGAATGAATTTTCCAAAACAGCTTCGACGCTTCCCTGAGCGTGATTTGCTCCCCCCTCCCCGGTTCTGGCACAATTCCTGCAAAATCCACGTACGCAAGCTGTGCCAGTATCAGATTGTCAACCTCGTTAAACCCCGAGACCCGAAAGGACAAATCTCCCCTCCAGTTGAGGTAATCCATCATATTTGCCATGCCAAGCACTCCTCCCCCACGACCGAAAAACAATCACATCCGCCTGCCCTGCCTCTGCAGTAGCTACCGTCCCCCTTAAATCAGACCGTAATGCTTTAGTCCATTCCAAATCCCATCCTCCATGATGTCCGTCGTCACATACTCTGCCGCCCGCTTCGCCTCCACAGTTGCGTTCCCCATGGCGATCCCGTGCGCCACGAAGTCCAGCATCTCCAGATCGTTCGCACTGTCCCCGAACGCGTAAGTGTTCTCCCTCTCGATCCCGAGCAGATTGCACACATACTCGATGCCCGTCGCCTTTGAGTATCCCTTTGGCACAATCTCGATGATCTCGTTTTCATGTGCGATAATGTCAAAAAGCTCTCCAAGCTCCGCTCCAACCTGCTTTAGGTTCGCGCCGTTTAATGTCCCGCTCATCTTATTGGCACGGAACACTCCCTCGGTCGTAATTCTCTTGACTTTCTCCCCCAGCTCTCTCTGCAGATATGCCACGAATGGATCCTCCCCAAACTCTTCCTCATTCAGGTAAATATACGCTGGTCCCTCCAGAATCACCGACACGCCGTGACGCTTCATCACATTCAATGCATACTCCACCTCGCTGTGCTCCAACAGCCTCTCAAATACGCTCTCATCCTGAAAATCAATGTGTGTGCCGCACGCGGCGAGCACTCCGTCAAATCCGATTGCGAGCAGCTCCCCATCCTTGATATTGGAGCGGCTTCTCCCACTGCAGATAAACGCGTAGTGCCCCGCCGCTCTGAGCGCTGCAACTGCCGCGACTGTACTCTGGGGTATCTGCATCTTCTCATTCCAAAGTGTGCCATCTATATCAAAAAATACTGCTTTTTTCATAGTTCTATTCCTCCCCGCAGCCGTCTGCTGCCCTGTGTACTGCACCTCCCCAGCGTTTCCCCCAATTCCGCGGGCAGATAGAAAGCATAACTATTCTATCAGATTCCCCACGAAAAGAAAAGCGCCAAACTGCCCCCCACGCTACCGAGCACAGTTTTCTTCAAAGGAAAAAGGATATTTCCCCTGTGAATTGTTCACAGTAGGGAAATATCCTTTTTTGTCTCATCTCTGTACCTATCCACTGCTACGCTCTGTGCATCGAGAAGCTGTCCATCTCGTAATTGCTGAGGTTCTCGTGGATACCGCGCGTGTCTGCCTGTGAGATTAAGGTATCACGGCTCTTCTTGGACGAATACTGGTCGTTGAACGCGCTCGGTCCGCCGACACAGCCGCCGTCACACGCCATACCCTCGATGAAGTCCTCCGG
>CAJLGN010000285.1 GCA_905206195.1 uncultured Roseburia sp. | reverse complement strand
CGCACGAGATACCCGTCGCCCAGCAGGTCGTCCAGGAGACAAGTCCAGCGTTCTTTTTCGCTGAAACGCCCCCCGTTTTCGGCATTGTAGCCGTGGGTGTTGGAGTCGCCGAAGCATAAAATTGTTTTTGGTGTCATAATAAAACCTCCTGAAATTTTGTGTTGCGATTGTGTTTATCATAGCACCAAAGAATGCAAATGGCAACTGCAGAAGAGGAAGAATGACCAGCGAAGGAGTTATAATATGGAGAGTAATCCAGGAATTATTTTACATATTCAGTCAGCGTACAATCAATTGACAAAGGCGGAGAAGAAGGTGGCGAGTTATGTTTTGGAGAATACGGAGCAGGTGCTCTATATGTCCATCACAGACTTGGCGGACGCTTGTCAGGTCGGTGATACGAGCGTTTACCGTTTTTGTAGGACGATGAAGTTGCAAGGCTATCAGGAGTTTAAGATGCAGCTTTCTTTAAGCCTCGCGGCAAAGGAGAAGATTGGCGGCGCTGGCGGCAGTGACACTGGGGCGGAAGATCTGGTGGAATGCGTCATGAACCTGAACATAAAGTCGATTCAGGAGACCTACATGCTTCTTGACCGAGCTGCGGTAGCGCAGATTGTGACAATGATGGAGGAGGCGAAGCGCGTTTTTTTCTTTGGGATTGGGGACAGTCTTTTGATGGCGGAGGAGGCCAGAAACAAGTTTTTGCGCATCACGGCCAAGGCTTATTGCATCAGTGATCCGCACATGCAGTCCATGGCTGCAGCAGTTGCGACCGAGGAGGATTTGATCGTCATTATCTCTTATTCGGGCGCGACGAAGGATAATATCCATGTGGTGAAGGAGGCGAAGCGGGCGGGAGCCAAGATTGCAAGTATCACGCATTACAGGAAGTCCCCGCTCACGGCATACTCGGATGCAATCCTTTTGTGTGGGGCCAAGGAATCCCCGCTGGATGGCGGCTCGATGGCGGTGAAGATGGGGCAGCTATTTTTGATTGACGTGCTCTATCAGGAGTATTATCAGAGAAATAATGAGGAGTGCAAGATCAACCGAGAGAAAACTGTGAAAGCAGTTGTTGAAAAGTTATACTAGAAAGGATGGAATATAAGATGTGTAAGAGTGTTGAGAGCTTGAAGGGAAAATTAATCGTATCATGCCAGGCGCTTCCACACGAGCCACTACATTCTTCCTATATTATGGGAAGGATGGCGGTCGCGGCGAAGGAGGGTGGAGCGCGGGGAATCCGGGCAAATACGAAGGAGGATATCGCGCAGATTAAATCGGAGGTAGATCTCCCGGTCATCGGTATCGTAAAGCGTGATTACGATGATTCTAAGGTCTATATCACACCCACCATGAAGGAGATCGAGGAGCTGATGGAGGTTGGACCGGAGATCATCGCGATGGATGCCACAGGAGCGTTGCGCCCGGGAGGTAAGACCCTGGATGCATTTTTTACCGAGGTGAAGGAGCGCTACCCGGACCAGCTGTTTATGGCAGACTGCTCCACAGTGGAGGAGGCGCTGCACGCGGATGAGCTGGGCTTTGATTTCATTGGAACCACGATGGTCGGCTACACGGAGCAGAGCGCGAATTTAAAGATTGAGAACAATGATTTTGAGATTATCCGCGAGATTCTCGAAAAGGCGAAGAATCCGGTAATTGCGGAGGGCAACATCAACACGCCGGAGAAGGTGAAGCGAGTGATCGAGCTGGGTTGCTACAGTGTTGTCGTGGGATCGATTATCACGAGACCACAGTTGATCACAAAGGCGTTTGCAGAAGCATTAGATTAAGATGAGAGGGTGTATAAAGTGAGAATAGCAGCGTTGGATATTGGCGGTACATCCATCAAGTCGGGGATCTGGGATGGGGAGCAGGTGTCTGAGCAGAGAGAGTGGGACACCAATGCGAGAAATGGCGGCGCCTATTTGATGGATCGAGTCAAGGAGATTCTACATACATATGGCAGCATCGATGCCGTGGGAATCAGTACGGCAGGGCAGGTAGATACAAAAAAAGGCAGTATATACTATGCCAATGATAATATTCCAGGGTATACCGGAATGCGGATAAAAGAAATACTGGAAACGGAATTTCAGGTTCCCGTGTCGGTTGAGAATGACGTCAACGCCGCGGCGATCGGTGAGCTGCATTACGGCGCGGCAAAAGGAGTGTCCGATTTTCTTTGCCTGACCTACGGAACTGGCGTGGGCGGAGCAATTGTCATAGATGGGACAGTATATCCAGGGAGTACCTTTTCGGGAGGCAGTTTTGGCGGGATTGTGGTACACCCGGAAGCGGTGCAGCTGGGGGTGGATTTCAGCGGATGTTATGAAAAGTACGCATCCGCGACGGCGCTTGTGCGTATGGCAAAAGAAGTCGATGGATCGCTGGACAATGGGCGCGCGATTTTTGCGGCGGCCGATCGAGCGCAGGTCAGAGAAGTGATCGACGCGTGGATCGATGAGCTTGTATATGGTCTGATGAGCCTGATCCATATTTTTAACCCCTCCGATATCGTGTTGGGGGGTGGGGTGCTCGCGCAAGGCTACGTCATGGAAGAAGTGAAAAAGAGAGTGGCAGAGCGGATTTCTCCGGGATTTCGGGAGGTGCGTCTGCAGCAGGCAGGTCTCGGAAACCAGGCGGGTCTGATGGGAGCCGCATGGATGGCAGAACAGTTATTAAAATGAGAGCTATAAAAATTTATAATATTATATGATGGAGGTTTTCAAGATGAGAGACATTACAAAGTATCAGGGAATTATCCCGGCATTTTATGCATGCTACGACGAGAGCGGGGCAGTGAGCCCTGAGAGAGTGGAGGCGCTGACGGAGCATCTGATCAAAAAAGGGGTAAAGGGTGTCTATGTCGGAGGTTCTTCGGGCGAGT
>CAJLGN010000284.1 GCA_905206195.1 uncultured Roseburia sp. | reverse complement strand
TGAACCAGCTTCTTGGCAATAAGGAGATGTACCTTGTACTTGGAGTCATGGCGGCTACGCTGATCATCGTCTACATTATCCGCAGAATGTCGATCGAGAACGCGTGGAGCGTTGCAATCATCTCCGGTATTTTGTTCGAGGCCGTGGGTCTGGTTGCCGGATATATGCTTCTTGGCATTTCCGGAAAGACGATCGGTGTGCTCGTTGGCAGCGCCATTTCGGGAATCTTGGCGCTCACTATGCAATTTTTGTTTTTCAATCTGGATTATTCGCGGACCGAGCGACTTCAGTTCGAGGATGATGAGTACTATTATTACGTCAAGGCGGTTCCGAAGGCACTCGTGGCGGGAAGCGATAAGCAGATCAAGCGTTTTGGTGGCAGGGAGGTTCGGGCGGATCGTCTGACGAAGAAGCAGTTTGCAAGAGAGATGGACATTGATGAGGATTTATTAGATTAAAGGAAGTGAAACACGTGCAGGATATGATTGCGAAGTTGGAGGCTCTCTGGGAGGAGGCATCCATCATTATGAATCTAAAAATGACCATGACGGATATCGTGGAGATCATCATAATCGCATTTTTGTTTTATTACATGCTGGTATGGATCAAAAATACCAGAGCGTGGGTGCTGCTGAAGGGATTGCTTGTGATCCTGCTGTTTGTGCTGGTCGCAGTCATATTCCAGATGAGCACGATCATTTGGATTGCTAAGAATACGCTGAGCGTCGCAGTGATCGCGCTGGTGGTTATCTTCCAGCCGGAGATGCGCCGGGCGCTTGAAAATCTCGGGCGGAAGAATTTTGTCTCCTCAATTTTCTCTTTTGAGGGAGGGAAGGGGGAGCACGGAAAATTCTCCGACAAGACGATCAATGAGATGGTAAAAGCCTGCTATGAGATGGGCAAGGTGAAGACCGGAGCTCTGATCGTCGTGGAAGATGAGATCATGCTCACGGAGTATGAGCGCACGGGCATCAGTGTGGATGGTATTTTGACGAGTCAGCTTCTGATTAATATTTTTGAGAAGAACACACCCCTTCACGACGGGGCGGTCATCGTGCGGGGCGACCGGATCGTGGCGGCCACCTGCTATCTGCCGCTCACGGATTCCCTCTCGATCAGCAAGGATCTGGGAACGAGACATCGAGCTGCTGTGGGGATCAGCGAGGTGAGCGACTCGCTTACGATCGCGGTTTCCGAGGAGACGGGGAGAGTGTCCATCGCGCTGGGCGGTGAGCTTTACCGAAATGTGGATGCTGAGTTTTTGAGAAATAAGCTCGCCTACGTGCAGCGGCGCGCGCAGGCGACATCGAAAATTGAATTATGGAAGAGGAGGCTGAAGGATGCTAAGGAAGCTTGGAAAAAGGATCACAAATAATTTTGGCCTCAAGATACTTGCAGCGATGTTTGCGGTGGTTCTTTGGATCGTTGTGATGAATATCGATGATCCGATTAAGGATAAGCAGTTTACAGTGGGGGTGACCCCTACAAATCAAGAATTTATTGCGCAGCAGGGCAAATATTACGAGTGGCTGGACGGGGCGAACACTGTGACGTTCCGGGTCTCCGCAAAGAGGGGAGTCATGACAGGGCTGTCGAGCTCGGACTTTTCAGCGATCGCCAATATGGAAAGGATTGTGCGCGATGAGGACACGGGAAATTACCGGGTTCCGGTGTCCGTCACTGCGACAAAGTATAGCGATGCGGTGACGATATCTTCAAAGCGGCTATATTTGGATGTCGTGCTGGAGGATCTGGGGAGAACGCAGAAGGCCATTGGGGCGAGCACCAGGGGAAATGTCGCGGACGGGTGCGCAATCGGCGATCTGAAGATTGTGGGTTCCAATGTACTAAAGATTTCCGGGCCGCTCTCCATTGTAAGCCAGATTGAGACGGCGGTCGCCACAATCAATGTGGATGGGATGTCCTCCGATGTGACAGACAATGTGGTTCCAATGCTCTATGATGCCGAGGGAAATGTGATCGATGCGACGAAGCTAAAGCTCAGCCTGAGCACTGTTTCAGTTTCCGCACAGATCTTGAACACAAAGGATGTGGCGCTAGAGTTTTCGTCCACGGGAAGACCGGCGGAGGGATATATGGTGACCGGAATTGAGCAGGAGCTTGCGACAGTCCGCATCAAGGGTGAGGCCGGCAAACTCAATCCGGTCAATAAGATTGTGATACCGCAGGAGGTGCTGGATGTGACTGGAGTTACGGAAGATTTGGCGACGACCGTGGACATCAGTTCCTATCTCCCTCAAGGTATCTCTCTGGTTCTGAGCTCTGACGCGAAGGTTGATGTGGTCGTGAAGGTGGAGCCGCTGGTTACACAGACGTTTGAGGTTCCGGTGGCGAATCTGAGCTTTGAGAACCTGAGGGACGGCTACACGGCGGAATGTACTGTGGATCGTTTTATGGTCGAGGTTGCAGGGCCAAAGAGTGCCATGGACAATGTGAAAGCCGCAGATATCAGAGGAGTGGTAGATGTGGGTGGACTCGGCAGAGGAGACCATCACCTTGCAGTCGATTTTTCCGCGCTGGAAGCGGGGTACTGGGCATCGACAACCGTGAGGGTTCCGGTGACAATCAGTAGCAATCCGCAGGGGGCGAACGGAAATGCTGGCGCGGAAGCTGGTGCACAGATGCCTGCGGGGGATGCTGGCAATACGGCACCTCCGGGAGGTGACAATGCGGCGTCTGAAGGTGCAGATAGTATGGCGCCTTCGGGAGCAGGGGGCGCGACATCGGGAGGCGCCGGAAATACACCCCCTTCGGGGACGGGAACTACGACGTCGGGAGGAGCTGGAAATACGGCGGAGACGAGCGGGGCTGCCGGGATACCGACAGACTGGGCGGGAGGATAGAATTAAAGTAAGAAAGTAAGAATGAGAATGGATTATATGGGG
>CAJLGN010000283.1 GCA_905206195.1 uncultured Roseburia sp. | reverse complement strand
CTGGAGAAACCGACCTTCGCGGAGGTGGCAGCGATGCTTTTACGCCACGCTCAAATGCAGCTTGCGTACAGCGGAGAGTACACGGGAATCCGTGAGATCCGCAAGCATGCGGCGTGGTACACCGCGGGGTATCCGAATTCGGCCAGACTTAGAGGACGGATTAATGAGGTGGAAAGTTTTGCAAACCTTGAGGAATTATTCGAGGAAGTGCAGTCATATAATGAAGAAAAGCGGTGACAGGGAAGGCGGACATGTCCTACTCCAATGAATTTTTGCGCAATTTCAGACCTATCTTTTTTTCTATATTAAAAGAAAAGCAGATACCACCCTCACATGTGGAGGTCGAGATTATCGATGAGGATGAAGGGGGCGGAAGTATCTTTGAGCCCGCGGGGGTGTGCGAGGTGTTGGAACAGCTGGCGGAGGATTTGAACTTTCTCACGATATATACGGAGCGCCCTGCATATTTTTATGAGTTTGCAGAGACAATGTATGAGGAGAATGGGCTGATTGTCCGCCTTTTTTCCAAGGCGAAGCTGCGGGATGTGACCCGGGAAAGGAGGCAGGGGCGTGGGGATATGACGGTTCTCTCGGGCAATGTGCAGAACCAGGTCACTGTCGCACCACAGCTGATTTTTGATTTTGAATGGGAAGGGAGCTGCTATCTCGGGCAGATGCGCCCCGGAAGGTACTATATTCCGATCTACAAAAAACCCTGGAAACCGGGCAAGAACCTTGACATCATAGTACCTATCGGTTATAATACTGTGATTGTCAAGGGCGAACCGGACGGGAGAAAGAAGCCGGGGAGAGACCGCTTTGAGGAGGCTTTTTACAATTTGTGATAATTGTATTTAGTGATTAAATTTAGAAAAAGATACAGAGAAGGGTAGAGGCAATGGATAAGAAAAACATTCTGACTTATGAGGGACTGAAGAAACTGGAAGAGGAGTTGCAGGATCTGAAAGTGGTGCGCAGAAAAGAGGTTGCGCAGAAGATCAAGGAAGCCAGAGAGCAGGGGGATTTGTCTGAGAATGCAGAGTATGATGCGGCCAAGGATGAGCAGAGGGACATCGAGACGCGCATCGAGGAGCTGGAAAAGATCTTAAAAAATGCCGAGGTTGTCGTGGAGGAGGAGGTCGATCTGAACAAGATCAGCATCGGTTGCAGTGTGAGGATTCTTGACTGCGAATTTGATGAGGAGTTCGAGTATAAGATCGTGGGTTCAACTGAGGCGAACAGCTTAAAGGGTAAGATTTCCAATGAGTCTCCGGTCGGCAAGGCGCTTCTTGGCAAGAAAATCGGCGATGTCGTGAAGGTTGAGACGCATGCCGGAGAGTTGGAATACAAGGTACTTTCTATTCATAAATCGAATTAATGGAGGAAGAATATGGGAGAGCAGAATACGAATGGCGGGCAGCAAGACTTAAATCAGTTGCTTCAGGTTCGCTATGATAAGTTACATGAGTTGCAGGAAAGCGGAAGAGACCCATTTGTCATTACTAAATACTGTGTGACCAACCACACCACAGACGTCAAGGAGGGTTTTGAGGAGATGGAGGGCAAGGAGGTAGCCGTTGCCGGACGCATGATGTTTAAGCGCGTTATGGGGAAGGCATCCTTCTGCAATATCCAGGATTTGAAGGGGCGAATTCAGGCGTATGTGGCGCGGGATAATATCGGTGAGGAGGCCTACAAAGAATTTAAAAAATATGACGTGGGCGATATTCTCGGAATCAAGGGAGAGGTATTTAAGACTAAGACCGGGGAGATTTCCATTCATGCGACCGAGGTGACACTGCTCTCTAAGAGTCTGCAGATTTTGCCGGAGAAGTTCCACGGACTGACCGATACCGATACCAGATATCGCCAGCGATATGTGGATTTGATTATGAATGAAGAAGTCAAGGAGACATTTGTAAAACGGTCTAAGATTCTCAGCTCAATCCGCAGATATCTGGATGGACAGGGCTTTATGGAGGTGGAGACACCGATGCTGGTGCCAAATGCGGGAGGTGCCGCTGCACGGCCGTTTGAGACGCATTTCAACGCGCTGGACGAGGATCTAAAGCTCCGCATTTCTCTGGAGCTGTACTTAAAGAGATTGATTGTTGGCGGGATGGAGCGTGTCTATGAGATCGGGCGCGTGTTCCGCAATGAGGGGCTTGACACCAGACACAACCCGGAGTTCACCCTGATGGAGTTATATCAGGCTTACACTGACTATCACGGGATGATGGACCTCACCGAGAATCTGTACCGCTATGTGGCGAAGGAAGTCACTGGTTCTGAGCTTCTCACTTACGGTGAGCACACGATGGACCTGTCCAAGCCATTTGAGCGTATTACAATGGTGGATGCCGTGAAGAAGTATGCAAATGTGGATTTCAATGAGATCAAGAACACCGCGGAGGCGAAAAAGATCGCGGACGAGCACCACATTGAGTACGAGGATCGCCATGAGAAAGGTGATATCTTAAACCTTTTCTTTGAGGTGTATGTGGAGGAGCATCTGATCCAGCCAACTTTCGTTATGGATCACCCGATTGAGATATCTCCGCTCACAAAGAAAAAGCCTGAGAATCCAGAATACACGGAGCGTTTTGAGTTCTTTATGAATGGCTGGGAGATGGCGAACGCGTACTCTGAGTTGAATGATCCGGAGGATCAGAGAGAGCGCTTTGCGGCGCAGGAGGCATTGCTCGCGGCCGGGGATGACGAGGCGAACCACACCGACGAGGACTTCCTCAATGCACTTGCAGTCGGCATGCCCCCGACAGGCGGGATTGGGTTTGGAATTGACCGCATGGTGATGATGATGACAAACTCGCCCGCGATCCGGGATGTGTTGCTGTTCCCGACAATGAAGTCTATTGATAAGTAGGAATGCAGGAAAATCAAGGGTTTCA
>CAJLGN010000282.1 GCA_905206195.1 uncultured Roseburia sp. | reverse complement strand
GGACAGGGAGGAAAAGAGGCTTTTTATCAGCAGGGATCGGTTCGGCGTGAAGCCGCTGTACTACGCCAGACTGGCGGGGGGAGGTATCGCATTTGCCTCGGAGATGAAAGCGATCACGCCTCTTATGGATGAGGTAAAGCCGAATAAAGTGCTTTTTGATTTTTATAAGATCAGCCGCCATTATGAGATGCGCGAAGACTGTCTGGTCGAGGGAATCAAGCGCTTTCCGGCGGGCTGCTATGCATGGATTGTGGGAGATGAGATCCAGATTACAAAGTGGTGGAATACACTGGATCATCTGGTGGAAGTGCCCAACGCCTACGAGGAGCAGGTGGAGCAGTTTCGGGAGCTGTTTTTGGATTCCTGCAAGCTGCGCATGAGAAGCGACGTTACGATCGGAACCGCGCTTTCGGGCGGCTTAGATTCCAGCGCTACGATCTGTGCAATGGCATATCTGTCGAAAAATAGTAAGGATCTTAGGATGAGCAGCGACTGGCAGCACGCCTACGTCGCCTGTTTCCCTGGGACGCCGCTGGACGAGGCGAAGTATGCGAAAAAAGTGACCGACTATCTGGGCATCAATCACACATTTTTAGACATCAACACGCCCCTTTCAGAGAGCCAGTTCATGGAACAGCTGTATCTGTTTGAGGAATTGTGGGAGAATCCGCAGATTCCGATGATGGAGATTTACCGCAAGGAGCGCGAGGACGGCACCCGCGTCTCGATTGACGGGCACGCGGCGGACGAGCTTTTTGCAGGGTACGGGTTTGATGTGTTAAAAGCGTACCCGGATGCCGGATTTGACAAGAAGGCGGTGCATGAGATTACGAGAGCTTACCTCAATCAGGCGGAAAACAGCGATGTGGTGAGCGGAAAAGCATACGAGAAAATGCGGGGTAAGATGCACCGTGATGCGATGCTTAAATATTATGCGAAGAGAGTCCTGGGCAGGCCGACGGTTCGCAGTGCATATTCCGAACATGAGAATTGGAACAAGTTGGACGAGTTGAATAAGACGCTGTACGTGTCGACCCACGAGACGATTCTGCCGACTATGCTGCGCAATTATGACCGGGACAGTATGGCAAACGGCGTCGAGATCCGCATGCCGTTTCTGGATTACCGCATCGTGCAGTTTGCCTTTTCAATTGGATGGCGTTCCAAGCTTCACAATGCGTACCCAAAGTCGATCATCCGCGACGCCATCGCGCCGTTTGCGCCGCAGGAGATCGCATACCGCAGGACGAAGATTGGATTTAATGCGCCGGCGGTCGACTGGATGCAGGGAATGTACCGGGATTTTTATCTGGACACGGTAAATTCGGCGGGATTTAAAAACTGTGATCTGGTGGAGGATCCGGCGGCGACAAAGGCTGCGCTTGAGTCGGTTATCCGGGGGGAAAAGAACCAGTTTTCGGATGCGACGGATGTCTGGAATCAGATACAGCCATATCTGTGGGAGCAGGCGTTCGTAAAGCAGAATTTCCGGTAAAAGCAGATAGAGATTGTGTGGGAGAAGGAGGAGTGTCAGATGACGGCAGCGAGCAAAAAAGTGCGGTACAGATATCTGGATATTGCGAGGGGCCTTGGGATCATGCTGGTCATCATTTCTCATGCACATGGACTCAGCAGTTATCTGATCAATTACTATATCCCGATTTTTTTCCTGATTTCGGGGTTTACCTACCGCGAGGGCAGGAGTTACGGGGAGAATGCGGCGAGGAAGGCGAAGCGCCTGCTCATTCCGTATTTTGCATACAGCTTTGTGCTGCTGGCGGTCTACATGGCTTTGGGAAGGAGTCTTGCGGAGACCAAAAGCGCGGCGTTTGGCATTTTGTATTCCAGATTTTGTCTGTACGATATGAGCACGCACACGGATAATGTATTTTTGTTCACCATCGCAAACGGCGCAATGTGGTATCTGACCGCGTTTTTTATGGCGAGCCTTGTCTATCATCTGGTCATTGATTTTGCTCTAAAGTGTAAGAGGAATCTGGTCATCGTTTTTGTAGTGCTGACGGGGATTGCCATGGCGCTGGCGGAGCTGCCGGTTCTGCTTCCGTGGAGCGCGGATATCGCCTGCGTCGGCGCTCTTTTTATGATTGTGGGAACCTTGCTTGGAAGGGCCGGCTTCTATGAGAAAAAGCAGAAATCATGGCTGATTCTCACGGTATTTGCAGCTTATCTGATACTCTCTGCGATCAATCCGGGCATCAATATGTCCGTGCGGGAATACGGTGTTTATCAGAGGTGGAGCGCACCGTTTTTTATCCTGATTGGTATTTCGGGCTCCATGCTCTGTATCTGGGCGGCAAAGTTCATTGAGAACACGGTGGTGGGAAACGTGGTGGAGTATATAGGAAAGAACACGATCATCCTCATGGCGTTCCACATCTTCGGGCTGGAAGTCTTTGAGATGATCGCGGGGAAGTTCATCGATGTGCAGGCGCTCACAGGCGCGGCATACGTGTTTTACGTGATCGCAAGAGTCGGTGCGTCGGTGGTGGGATGTCTGCTGCTTGGAAAGGGAATGGATGAGGTGAAGGCGTGGAAAAAACGGTGAGAAACGGGAGAAATTCGGGTGTGGAGTTATTGCGCATTCTGGCGCTTGTGATGATCTTCTGGATGCATGGAGCCAGCAGCTATATCAACAATGAATTGAGCGCATGGCTGTGTATCGTGATAGAGACATTTGGAAATGTCGGGGTTCCGGTGTTCATACTGATTTCGGGGTATTATGGAATCCGGCTCGATGCAAAAAAAATGATAAAGCTCGATCTGATGCTCGTTTTTTACTGCTGGATCGGTCTGGTACTCCAGTATGTGTGGGGGACGGCGGGCGCGCTGGGCGGCGCGGCGAAGCTCTCGTCCCTGCTCCCGGTAATAGGGAGGTATTCCTGGTACTTCACC
>CAJLGN010000281.1 GCA_905206195.1 uncultured Roseburia sp. | reverse complement strand
CCAATATAGCCAAACACCTCCCCCTCGCCGACGGAAAAGCTGACGTCAAAAACGCCCCTTCCACCCCCGTAGTCTTTTGTCACATGGGACAATTGTATGATTTCACGCATCGTATTTTTTCCCTTCTTTCATTTTCCAATGTGCGCATCGTGCCCATCGCTTGCAAACAGTATATCAGATATCGCCCGCCCAAAAAAGAGGTATCCCGCGATACAGTACCGCAAAAAGTATTCCGCAATCGTCTATCAACATTATTCCAAACAACCATATAATACATAAACAGGATACAACCGAGGTTTCAATAGTGGCTTTTGGCAACAGAGGTAATCTCTCCCTACTGGGCAACATCATGCAAATAAATAATGCTTTTGTAGAAGAAGTTTCCACCTCAAATAATGTGACAGGATCTATATTAATTTCGTATGTGGATTATTCATCGAGCGGAATCCCATCCCTTAATTTTTTGCGCTTGAATGTGAACAGAAATACCGCCATTCTCAATTTGGCAGGCGAAAGCAACTGCCTATGTGATATTCAGGAAGGTATGTGGGTGGACGCCATGTTCTCTCCGAGAATGACGCGCAGCATACCTCCGCAATCAAACGCTTTCTTATTGTTAGTGCGCAGAGGACTGCTGGCCCCGACCAATATGACCACAGCCAGGATCATCTCCACAGACAATGCCAACCGTTCGATTCTTACGGGAAATCCAAAAGATCGAAACAACCAAACCTTATTTATTGTCACGGATGATACAATCATAAGGAATCGATCGGGAAATCCCATCTCTCTTTCCGATCTGCAACCTGGACAGATGGCAAGAATTGTTCATGCCAATTTTCAGACGGCAAATATTCCACCACAGACAACGGCTTTTTATATTCAACTACTTTAGGGCCGTCTGCCTGCAAAAGAAGACTGCTGGAAAATGCCAATTCGGCTTTTTCCAGCAGTCTCCTGCGTTGTTGTTCTCCCAAACAACTTGCACCCAAAATCTTCTTTTTGATTCAAATATCCACAGCGCTTTCTCTGCACCGTCCACAGAACTCTATCCTTCTCTGTCAGCATCTTCTACCCTCTTTCGTTTTAAAAATAAAGGCTATGTTTTCTGTACAAACGTATGGGCAATGCATGCTTCTCCTCTCAATACATCCCGCAGCCTCTGCGCCCCCCACGCTCCATATCCCTCACATACCGCGCCCGATATTCCATTGTGATATCTTTTAATTCTTTCTCTCCATCGATGTATGGCCGATATATCTCATATCCATCCCCGGATTCGTCGCAACCGATCGCGCTGTAGCCCAAAGATTCGCTCACAATCCGCTCCCGCTGCTCTCTGGTTGTATTTTTGATTAAATATTCGTTCATTTATAAATGGTCTCCCTGTTCTTAATCTTCTCAAACGCCTCTCCCGGAAGTCTGCCCCTTTGTGATGCGGCTCATGACACGGCGCACTGTGCACGGCACATTCAGCTTCACAACCAGCGAATCTGATGTACGGGAAAGCGCATTCCACGGTCCATGATGGAGCGGACCACCCACACCGCCCCTGTCAATCACGGCATCGCTATCTTATCCAAAATCCCTGTCAGGTGGGCGATCGTCACGCCGTAGTTCGTCATCGGAACTCCCTGCTCCCTCGCCCGCTCAATCCGCGACATTACATATTTGCGGTTAAACATACACGCACCGCACTGTACAATCAAGTCGTACGACGACAAATCCTGCGGAAAATCTGTTCCACTCACCATATCCACCGTCAATGTTTCACCGAACCGCATTTTCAACATCCGCGGGATCTTCACCCTGCCGATATCCTCAGAGAGCGGCGCGTGTGTACAGCACTCGGCAATCAGTACCTTGGAATCTGCCACAAGAGCATCAATCTGTTTCGCCCCCTCCACATAGTAGGGAAGATCCCCTTTGTGTGCCGCAAACAACACAGAAAAAGAAGTCAGCATGCTCTCTTTTGGCTTTTGCTCATAGACCTGACCAAATACCTGTGAGTCCGTGATTATCAGTTTCGGCGACCGTGTCAGTGCCCCAAGTGCCTCCGCCAGTCTGTCCGTGGTAACACTCATCACAAGGCATTTTTCATCGAGGAGCTCCCGGATCGTCTGCACCTGCGGAAGAATCAGACGACCTTTGGGTGCCTGAAGATCCTGCGGCATCACGAGAAGAACGAGATCGCCGTCCGACACAAGCCCCCCTGTGATACGCTGCGCTGCATAGTCCTCCGGCAGCTTTCTGGCAAGTGCCTCGCGCACCCGATCCATTCCTTCCCCGGTTTTTGCACTCACAAGAAGCGCATCCTCCCCGGTCTCATTTTTGATCTGTACGAGCAGTTCTTTTATATCCCCACAAGGATCCAGCTTATTCACCACCAAAAGGACCGGTGTCTTTTTTTCTTTAAAAAAGTGATGCCATTCCAGTTCCTGCAAAATATCTAAGCGATCAGACTTCCCAGCAAATAAAATGACTGCCAAATCCGTCCTCTCTGCTGCCAGGCGTGTGCGCTCCACCCGTCGCTCACCGAGCGCACTCTCGTCGTCAAAGCCCGCCGTGTCAATCACAGTGCAAGCCCCAAGCGGTGCCACCTCCATGGCCTTGTAAACCGGGTCGGTCGTCGTCCCCGCCACACCCGAGACGATGGATACCTCCTGTCCGGTAAACGCATTGATAAATGTGGATTTTCCGCTGTTCGCCCTGCCAAACACACCGATGTGAATGCGGTTGGCGGACGGCGTCTCATTTAAAGTTCCTGCCATGTCTGCTCCTCTCAAATCAAAACCGAAAATCGCGCTTTCCTCCGGTAATGTCATGGATATAAGCGGAAGCCGTCTGCTGCACCTTCGGGTTTGTAATGTGGATCAGCTCCTGGTCAATCAGCTCCATACCAATCTTTTTCGTCTCC
>CAJLGN010000280.1 GCA_905206195.1 uncultured Roseburia sp. | reverse complement strand
CCCTCTGGCGCAGGACAAAGACAAAAAGGATGAGACAGTCAAGGAAAAAGTGAAAGCAAATATCATGAAAATCCTTGAGAGGGAATATGGTATAGAGGAGGAGGATTTCCTCTCGGCGGAGATCGAGGTCGTTCCTGCCGGCGAAGCGAGAGACTACGGCTTTGACCGCAGTATGATCATGGGATACGGGCACGATGACAGAGTGTGTGCATACCCGTCCTTCATGGCGCTCCTCGAGATGAAGAAGCCGGAGCTCACAAGTGTTTGCCTGGTGGTGGACAAGGAGGAGATTGGCAGCGTCGGAGCGAGCGGAATGCAGTCACGTTTCTTTGAGAATACGGTTGCGGAGGTGATGAACGCGGCAGGGGAATATTCAGAGCTTGCGCTCAGACGTGCGCTTCAGAACTCGTGTGTGCTCTCCTCCGATGTGTCGGCAGCGTTTGACCCCAATTTCCCGTCTGTGATGACAAAGCGCAATACGGCGTACTTCGGAAGAGGTCTCGTGTTCAACAAATATACGGGCTCGCGGGGAAAAGCCGGATCCAATGACGCCAACGCAGAGTATGTCGCAGCGCTGCGCCGGATTATGGAAAAAAATGATGTGGCGTTCCAGACGGCAGAGCTTGGCAAGGTGGATCAGGGAGGCGGCGGAACGATCGCCTACATCCTTGCAAATTATGGGATGAACGTGATTGACAGCGGTGTGGCAGTGCTCAATATGCACTCTCCGTGGGAGATCATCAGCAAAGTAGATCTGTATGAGGCATACCGCGGGTATATTGCGTTCTTATCGGAAAGGAAAGCATGAATCAACAGTTTTTAGAGCGATTACAGCAGATCGCAGGCGAGGGAAATTTGCGCCGGATGGAGCCCATGAGCAGGCACACAACCTTTCGCGTCGGTGGACCGGCGGATGTGATGGTATGGCTCGGTGGAGCGCAGCTCGCGCAGGCAATTTGCCTGTGCAGGGAGCTGGAGGAGCCGTACACAGTCATCGGTAACGGCAGCAATCTTCTCGTGGGCGATGGAGGAATACGAGGGCTGGTGATTGCGGTCGCGAGAGGGCAGAGTGACATTCGGATCGAGGGAAGCCGGATTGTGGCAGGGGCCGGAGCCCCCCTCGCAAGGGTCGCGAACCTGGCGGCGGAGCGGGGGCTTGGCGGCATGGAATTTGCTGCGGGAATTCCAGGGACAGTCGGCGGAGCGGTCGTGATGAATGCAGGTGCGTACGGGAGCGAGATGAAGGATATCATCGAGCGAGTCACGGTTCTCGACTCCAGAGGACAGGAGAGAGAACTGGCGTTGAGAGAACTGGAGCTTGGATATCGGAGGAGGTGTATGCCGGAGAACGGTTATCTAGTCACGGAGGCGGTACTTTCACTTTGCGAGGCGGATCAGGCCGCAATTCGGGAGAAGATGCGTGAGTTTCGTGAGATGCGTATCACAAAGCAGCCGCTTGAGTACCCGAGTGCAGGGAGCACATTCAAGAGACCTGAGGGCTATTTTGCGGGGAAATTGATTATGGATGCAGGCCTGCGGGGCTACCGGGTCGGGGGTGCACAGGTGTCCGAGAAGCATTGTGGTTTTGTGATCAATGAGGGCGGCGCTACAGCGCGAGATATCTGGCAGCTGATACGTGACGTTTCGGGGGAGGTCGAGCGGCAGTTTCATGTGAGGCTTGAGCCGGAGGTCAAGTTGATTGGAGAATTTTAAGGGTGTACATGGAGGTATAAAATGAAATTCGTAATATTGACAGGGATGTCCGGCGCTGGAAAAAGTACAGCATTAAAGATGATGGAGGATATCGGCTTTTACTGTGTCGATAACCTCCCGATTCCACTGTTGGAAAAGTTTGTGGAGCTGTCGGAACAGCAGAACACAGAGCTGCAAAAGATTGCGGTGGGAATCGATATCCGCAGTGGACAGGCTCTGGAGGAATTGAGGGGGATATTGGACCGCATTCGGAATGTGGGAGCAGGGTATGAGATCCTGTTTCTGGATGCGGAGGACACTGTTCTTGTCAAGCGCTACAAGGAGACGCGGAGAAGTCATCCACTCTCCGGGACCCAGCGTGTGGACAGGGGAATTGACGAGGAGAGAATGCGGCTTGCATTCCTCAAAGAACGCGCGGACTATATCATTGATACCAGCCGGCTTTTGACCAGGGAGCTTAAGGCGGAGCTGGACAAGATTTTTGTGCAGAATCAAGATTACAAAAATCTGTTTATCACGATTTTGTCCTTTGGATTTAAATATGGAATCCCGGCGGACTCAGATCTTGTTTTCGATGTGCGCTTCCTGCCGAACCCTTACTATGTGGAAGGGCTTCGTGCTAAGACGGGAAATGATAAGGAGATACAGGATTATGTACTTCAGTTCAAGGAGGCGCATACGTTTTTGGATAAGCTGGGGGAGATGCTGAATTTCCTCATACCCAACTATATTACGGAGGGCAAGAATCAGCTGGTGATCGCAGTCGGGTGTACCGGTGGGAAGCACCGTTCCGTGACGTTGGCGAATGAGCTTTATCGATTGCTTTCGGGAAGAAAGGAATACGGGCTTAAGATTGAACACCGTGACATTGGAAAAGATGCATTGAGGGGCAAGTAGAGTATGTCATTTTCGAGCGAGGTAAAACAGGAGCTGGCGGGGCGTCTCGGAACAGGCAGGCACTGCCAGATTGCGGAGCTGGCGGCGCTGATTGCATTTGATGGAAAGGCGAGCGGGCACGATTCCGAGAATCAGTTACTTTTGGATAAGTACAGGCTTCTGTGCCAAAAATTATTTGGCATAGAAGAAATCCGCTCTGCCGAGGAAAAAAAGCGTATCTTTTCGGCTGTCAAGATGTGGGATGATGGCAGGGAGACGCAGGAGGCGGTGGACGCGGTGAGTGGCATTTTACTTCAGCAGAATTGCTGC
>CAJLGN010000279.1 GCA_905206195.1 uncultured Roseburia sp. | reverse complement strand
ATATATAGTTTTTGCTATACCCCATAGTAAAAATACCTTCTCCTAAAAAGGCAGCCACTGTATGGCTGCCTTTTTACTGTGGAAAATTTTCCGTTTATGGCATACATGTATCAAATTTCTCCGGAACAGACATATTGTTAAAAATGTGTAAAGAAATTGTGGGAAAGTAGCAAGAATTAGTAAAAACAAGCAATAAATATAAAATTTTTATTTACTTTTTATAAAAAGTATAGTAATTATATACTATAAAATCTCAAGTGGGTTGTACAAAAAGAGAAAACTGAGAAGGAGAAAATGTATGGCAAAGCTAGTTACAATCGACGACGCGGCCGACCTTGTCAAAGACGGAATGACCGTCATGATAGGCGGGTTCATGGGCTGTGGTTCACCTCACAAAATCATCGACAAGCTTGTGGAGAGAGGAGTGAAGGACCTGACGCTGATCTGCAACGATGCGGGATTTCCCGACTACGGTGTGGGCAAGATGGTCGTGAAGAAGCAGTTCAAGAAGATCTATGCCTCCCACATCGGATTAAATCCGGAGGCCGGCAGGCAGATGAATGAGAAGGAGACGGAGATCGTCCTCATCCCGCAGGGAACGCTGGCAGAGAGAATCCGCTGCGCGGGCGCAGGTCTTGGGGGATTCTTGACGCCGACCGGTGTCGGGACGCTGGTGCAGGAGGGCAAAGAGGTCGTCAATGTCGGCGGCAGAGATTATCTTCTGGAGCTTCCTCTGCGCGCAGATATCGCAATCGTGGAAGCTTGCCGGGCTGACCGGATGGGAAATCTCCAGTATCACGGCTCCACCCGCAACTTTGGGGAGATTATGGTCACCGCGGCGGACACCGTCATCGCGGAGGTGCGCGAGACGGTTGCGGTTGGAGAAATCGACCCGGATTACGTTCACACACCCGGTATTTTCATCGATTACATAGCAGGAGGAAATTAATCTATGGGAGATTTGAAGAATTTTATCGCTGCCCGTGTGGCGAAGGAGTTGAAGGACGGGGATGTCGTGAACCTTGGAATCGGGCTTCCGACGCTGGTGCCCAACCACCTCGGGGACGACGTCAATCTGATTCTCCAATCTGAGAACGGGTTTGTGGGACTTGGAAATACTCCGGCGCAGGGCGAGGAGGATATGGACATCACGAACGCGGGAGGAAAACCGGCAGGGATCATTCCGGGCGGCGCATTCTTTGACAGCGCGACCTCCTTTTTGATCATTCGCGGCGGGCATGTGGACGCGACGATTCTTGGAGCGTTGCAGGTGGACGAGAAGGGAAATATCGCAAACTGGATCGTTCCGGGCAAGATGGTTCCGGGCATGGGAGGTGCGATGGATCTTGTGGTCGGCGCGAAGCGAGTCATCGTTGCGATGGAGCACACGAACAAGGGCAAGCACAAGATCTTGAAGGAGTGCGAGCTTCCGCTGACAGCGCAGGGCGTTGTGGATTTGATCGTGACGGAGATGGGCGTGATGAAGGTCACAGACAAGGGGCTTCTTCTGACGGAGTACAACCCAGAGTTTACAGTTGAGCAGATCCAGGAGGCGACCGGATGTTCCCTGATTGTGAGTGAGAGTTTGAAGAAAATGGAAGTGTAAATTAAAAATTTAGGAGGATGTTATGTTAAACAAGATTTCGAAGGCCTGCGTAAATGTCGTGCAGAGACTTCTGCCAGATCCATTTATTTTTTGTATCATGTTAACTGTCTTTACGTTTGTGGTAGCGATGCCGCTGACCGGCCAGAACCCGATTCAGATGGTACAGCACTGGGGCAACGGCGTGTGGGGGCTGTTACTTTTTTCCATGCAGATGGCGCTGGTGCTGGTGCTGGGCTCCGCAATGGCGAGCGCACCGGTCGTTAAAAAGGTACTTGTGAAGCTTGCTTCCATCCCGAAGACACCGTTCCAGGCGATTTTCCTTGTGACGTTTGTGGCAGTCATCGTTTGCTGGGCAAACTGGGGATTTGGTCTTATCGTGAGTGCAATCTTCGCAAAAGAGATCGCAAAGCAGCTTAAAAACGTGGATTATCGTCTTCTGATCGCATCTGCGTACTCGGGTTTTGTGGTATGGCATGCGGGAATCTCCGGTTCCGTGCCACTCACCATCGCGGCAGTGACAGACGCGGTGACAGCGCAGACAAACGGTGTTCTGACAGAGTCTGTTCCGACCACCATGACAGTGTTTGCTCCGTGGAACGTGGCAGCCTGCCTGCTGATTCTCGTCATTCTTCCGGTTGTGAACGCAAAGATGCATCCGTCACCGAAGGACACGTTCATCGTGGATCCGAAGATTCTCGAGGAGGAAGTGCCAGTATTCAAAAAGCCGGAGACACCGGCGGAGAAGATGGAGAACAGCACTATTTTATCTGGCTGTATCGTTGTTTTGGGCGCTGCTTATATCATCTACCAGATTGCAAACGGCGTGTTTACTCTGAGCCTTGACTCTGTAAATATGATTTTCCTTGTGCTTGGTATCGCATTCCACAAGACCCCGATCAGCTATGTGAGGGCGATCATGGATTCTGCGAAGGGCGCGGGCGGTATCATCTTACAGTTCCCGTTCTACGCTGGTATTCAGGGACTTATGGTCGGCGCGAACCCGGAGACAGGCGTATCCTTTGCAGGTGTCATCAGCCAGGCGTTCGTCTCGATCTCCACACCGGGGACATTCCCGCTGTTTACTTTCTGGAGTGCGGGTATCGTAAACTTCTTTGTTCCGTCCGGCGGCGGACAGTGGGCAGTGCAGGCTCCGATCATGCTCCCGGCGGCACAGGATCTCGGTGTTTCTCCGGCGCTGACATCCATGGCGATTGCGTGGGGGGATGCGTGGACAAACCTCCTACAGGCGTTCTGGGCTCGGCCTGCACTCCGCATGGCGAAGCTCGGTGCGGGAGATACCATTGGGTACAGCGTGATCGCAGTGATTGGG
>CAJLGN010000278.1 GCA_905206195.1 uncultured Roseburia sp. | reverse complement strand
AGTATATGGATGAGCACTCGCAGGCGGGCGTGGAGGGGCTGCGGTACGCGCATGCCAAGGGGCTGCCGGTAATCATCATGGAGCCGCTTCGGGGCGGCAGACTTGTGGATTTGCTTCCGGAATCGGCGAAGGAACTTTTTCGGAGGGACGAGGGAGGGAGAACACCCGCCGAGCTGGCGTTTAAGTGGCTCTACAATCAGCCTGAGGTGACCTGCGTGCTCTCGGGAATGAACTCGATGGAGATGGTAGAGCAGAACTTAAAGACGGCTTCGGAGTCCGCTGTTGGATGTATGACGGACGCGGATGATGCGCTGGTTGCGCAGGTGAAGGCAGAGATTGAGAAACATGTCAAGGTGGGGTGCACCGGATGCGGATACTGTATGCCCTGTCCCAAGGGAGTGGATATCCCGGGAACTTTTCGCTGCTACAATGCGGCGCACGCCGAGGGAAAGCGATCAGGAAGGCGGGATTATCTGCAGTGCACTGCTTTTCGAAAGAATCCAAGCAGCGCCTCCCAATGTGTTGACTGTGGGAAATGTGAGATGCATTGTCCACAGAACATTGAGATACGGAAAGAATTAAAAAATGCCGCCAGAGAGCTTGAAAATGTGAGTTACAAGATCGCAAAAACGGCGATTCAGGTGTTAAAACTCTGGTAAGCATGCGGCTCGGTAAGCGCGCGGGCCCTGGAAAATTCCCGATTATGATCCAGGGTGCGCGCATTCTCCGCCTTTGTGAAGGTATTTACGCTGTCTGACGGGAACGCGGTAAGGAGCTTTCGCGTATACGAGCGTGTACAGGAACACTGCCAGTGCAATTCCTGTCACCACGTCGAATACGGAGTGCTGCTTTAAGAACATGGTCGACAACACGATACTCACCATGAGGACTGCGGAGCCGCAACGAACGACTTTGCGCTTCTTGAACTCAGAACAGTGCCACACAGCCATATTCAGAGCGATGGAATTGTACACGTGGATGCTCGGGAACAGGTTGGTGGGTGTGTCGGTCACGTAGAGACCTTTTACCATCTGTACAAATATATTATCGCGCGCAAACGTGGTCGGGCGCAGATAGTGACCGTTTGGATAGAATGTCGATATCAGAAGAAAGACAGTCATTCCGGTGAACAGCATCGCACAAAGACGGAAATATTCGCCCCGGTTTTTTCTGTAAAAATATACGATGCCCCAGGCAATGTAGAAAAACCAAAGAAAATAGGGAATAATGAAATATTCACAGAAAGGAATGTAGTCATCGATTGCCATGTGAATCACATGGAAATGAGTCGTCACTGTTTTTTCAAGATATCCGAACCAGGGCAGGTAAATCAGAAAATACAGCAGCAGTAAACCGTGTTTATTTTTGGTGCAAAAATTCAAAATCGTCTTGCGCGTCTCTGTCCTCACAGTATCATCCTCTCTTCGTTTGTTTTACTTTTGCGATTATAGCACAGTGATTTTTAAGAAACAATTATCTTCCAACTTTTTTAAGAAAGATTATCTAAAATTTAAGAAAATCTTTCGCGGCACACGGGGAGTGAAGTTGTGCAGGAAAAATGAAACAAATTTTTTACATATTTATTACGATTGCGGCAAATTATTGACAAGGTGTCAGGAAGCATGAATAATAGGAAATAGTTTTTCCGGCAAAACACGTTTATTTGGCGCGATAAATTAATATGTGCCGGAATTTGGAATATGCATACTACTATAGGGATGAAAGGAAATACAGAGATGAAAAAGCGTATCGGACTTTGGGTGGCGGGAATTTCCACCGCGGTTGCGGTCATCTACATCGGATTTGCAATATTTTTCCAGAGCCATTTCAGCTTTGGGACGTCAATCGACGGGGTTTCGGTCGGGGGATGCAGTGTGGAGGCGGCCAAGGCGCGGCTTCGAGCGGAGATTGCGGGGTATTCGCTGAAGCTCGTGGGGAGGGAGGACCAGGCTGCGTCCATTTTGGGAAACAGCCTCGGGGTCGCACCGGTGTTTAACGGTGAGGTGGAGGCGCTTCTCGGCGGGCAGAACGGATTTGCGTGGGGTGCCACGCTGTTTCAGGGCGCCAAGCTGGAAGTGGAACAGGTGGTCTCTTACGATGAGGCAGCTCTGGATGCCGAAATTCAGAAGCTCTCCTTTCTGCGGGAGGAGAATCAGCGCAGGCCGGTGAGCGCCGGCTTTTCGGAGTATGATAAGGAGACCGGCTACACTCTGATAGCCGCGGATTACGGGACGACCGTGGATAAAGATGCATTCAAGCGTGCAGTTTCTGAGGCGGTTGAAGGTTTGCAGGATGAATTGGATCTCAGCGAGAGCGGGTGCTATGTTGAGCCTGAGGTCGGGGACGATGACGCGGGACTCCTGGCACTTTTGGATGATCTCAACCGCTATGTGGGAACCGTTATTACATATGAGTTTGGGGAGAAGCGCGAAGTTTTGGACGCGGAGCGGATCAGCACATGGCTGGGTGAGGAGAACGGATTAATTTCTGTAGATCAGGAGGCGGTCCGCTCTTTTGTCAAGGAGCTTGCAAAAAGTTACAATACGGCGTATAAGCCCAAGGTGCTGATGACGTCCTACGGAAAGGAGGTCACCATTTCGGGCGGAGCTTACGGATGGCGGATTGACAACGAGGGTGAGATGGCGCAGATCCTGGTGGATCTTGATGCGGGGGAGGCGGTCACACGTGAGCCGGTTTATCTGCAGACGGCGAACAGTCACGGCGAGAACGATTACGGGAATTCCTACGTTGAGATCAACCTGACGGCGCAGCATCTGTTCGTCTATGAGGATGGGAATCTCGTTGTGGAGAGCGACTTTGTCTCCGGGGATCTGGCGAAGGGGTACGCAAGTCCGACCGGGGCGTTTCCGGTGACCTACACGACCACCGATGCAGTGCTTCGAGGTGAGAACTATGTGACACCGGTAAAATATTGGATG
>CAJLGN010000277.1 GCA_905206195.1 uncultured Roseburia sp. | reverse complement strand
GTGTCTACGTACATGCCGTCATAGATGCTCCCGAGCAGGTAGGATGGAAAATAGCCAAAAGAGCCATCCGACCAGTGCATATCCTGCAAGATTCCCTCGGCGTCATTTCCCGGGACAATCTGCAGGTATTCCTTCATTTTCTGATTCCAGAGCGCCGGAAGCTTCTCCGCCGGAACGTGATCCCGAAAGATCGCCTTCTCCATCTCATAGCGCAATATAATATGGAAACAGTAGGTCACCTCGTCCGCCTCGGTGCGGATATAGCTGTTTCTCACATGGTTGATCTCGCGGTAAAAATCATCCAGAGAAATCGCGCGAAACTGCGGCAGAAATTCCCCCAGTTTTTCATAAATCGGCAGCCAGAAATTTCGGTTGCGCCCGAGAATATTTTCGTAGAGTCGCGACTGACTCTCGTGCACGCCCATATAGCGGCAACTGCCCGCGACCGTATTGTCGTAGTCGGGATTGACATTCTGCTCAAAAATGCCGTGGCCCCCCTCATGGATTGCCGAAAATATTGCCGAGAGAGGCTCATGTTCGTGGTAATGGTTCGAGACGCGCACATCCTGCGACGAAAAATTCAGCGTAAACGGGTGCTCTGTCTCCCCGACCGCTCCGGCGTCCCAGGAAAATCCAATGTAGTCGAGCAACATCCGCTGCACCTTTTTCTGTGCGTCCGGATCCGCGTAAGTGTGAAATGCCGTATCGTCCGGCTGCGGCTTTGCGAGAATCTTCTGCACGAGCGGCACAAGTTCCTTTTTCAGCTCCTCGAACAGCCGGTCGATTGTCGCGGAGTCCATCCCCTCCTCGTACTGATTGAGAAGGGCATCATAGACCTCCTTCCCCGGGTCTGTGTAGCCGGTCATCTCCTCCGTCATCGCAATCATCTTTTTCAGATACGGCTCAAAAATAGAATAGTCGGAAGCATTTTTCGCTTCTTTCCAGGCATTTCCCGACTCGGCCTGCGCGCGGACATAGTTCTCAAAAAACTTTGCCGGAATGCGCTTATTGCGGTCAAAATCGCGCTTCATACGCTTTACAATGAACTTCCATGTAGCGGAGAGCGCCTCGTACTCCCCCGGCGCTGCCAGAGCGTCAAGCATCTCCCCCAGCCGTTCTGAGGTTCCCATCGCAAAGCTTTTGGTTGAAAAATGGGTCAGCGCGTCAATATGCGCCGCCTGTCCAAGCTTGGGCGCGCTGGTCTCCATATCCCAGTGCAGAAGTGTCGCCACGTGATCGTACTGGTTTATCTCGTTCAGATAGCTCTTAAAATCTTCAAATAATCTACTCATAAATTCTCCCATCTATGCATGTGTCCACGCAGTCTCTTGTTGTGATAATTTTCTCTGCCTATCCTATTAAAAATATCATCTATCTTTTCTTACACGGTATTATCTTAGCATATCTTCCCTGGAGTGTCACGAGATTTGTGCGCTTTCAGATCGTGCCCCGACACCCAAACTTCCGCTTTTCAGGCTCCCTCCCAGGATAAATCAGCGTCAAATTTTTATAAATTTGCGCTCATTTCAAATTTCTCTTGCATTTTTTCCCGCATGTAGTATAATCAGCTTGTGTTTGCAAAATTACACTTGTCAAAATCTTTGCATGATAGTTTTTTCATCACTGCGCAGCAATCGTCTGCATCAACCTCCAAATTTGGAGTTCCGGTATTCTGCCGACATTCTCAAATGTTAAAAGCAACAAGTCTATATTTCAAAAAGAGAAACTGCCCATGCAGAAAAAGGACAATCCGCAAACATAACCCGCCCGCGCAGATTCCGAGATCTGTATCTGGGAACGGGCATCAGTTCCCCCCCCTCGCCACCCTGTCTGGGTGACTGCACTCCCCGCGCACGCCAAAAGTGCAGTCCCATCTGCCATCTCCCCCACAAAAAGCAATTGCAGCAAAGTACCACGCCATACCGCCGCGTATTTTACTGCAATCCTCTCAAAACCGAACTCTGTTTATTTACTTACCGCCACGATATATTCGGCGGGAAACTCATTTGACTTCGTCAATTGAAAACTCATTTGACTTCGTCAATTGAGTTGGCTATATCATTCCGCATATATTTGTTCGCAAAATTGACCCATTCTGTCGCCTCATAAGCCTTGGCTCTGGCTTCCTTTAAGTCGCTTCCAGTCGCTGTAATACCCAGCACACGACCGCCGTTCGTCACGACTTTTTTCCCCTTATCAAATATTGTTCCCGCGTGGAAACAAAAATAATCCGCCTTTCCCTCGAACTTCTCAAGTCCCTCCACCGGATATCCTTTTTCATAGGACACCGGATACCCGTCGGAAGCAAGCACGACGCACACGGCCGCATTGTCCTCGAACTGCAGATCGATGTCCGAAAGCGTCCCATCCACGCACGCCTCCACCACATCCATGATGTCATTTTTCATGCGCGGCAGCACCACCTGCGCCTCCGGGTCGCCAAAACGCGCATTGTACTCCAGCACCTTAGGGCCGTCCTCCGTCAGCATCAATCCGAAGAAAATCACGCCGGTAAACGGTCTCCCCTCCGCCGCCATCGCATCCACAGTCGCCTGATAAATATATTTTTGACAGAAATCATCGACCTCTTTCGTGTAGAACGGGCTTGGCGAAAAGGTCCCCATGCCCCCGGTGTTTAAGCCCTGGTTGCCATCCTTCGCCCGCTTGTGATCCTGCGCGGAGGACATGATCCGAATCGTCTTCCCGTCCACAAAGGAAAGCACGGAAACCTCCCGCCCCGTCATAAATTCCTCGACCACCATGGCATTGCCCGCCGCGCCGAACTTTTTGTCCTCCATGATCTCCTTGACTCCCGCCTTCGCCTCCTCCAGCGTATTGCAGATCAACACACCTTTTCCGAGCGCCAGCCCATCCGCTTTTAAAACAATCGGCATTTTTGCCGTCTCTAAATAGGAGAGCGCCTCCCCTGGGGATGTGAAATTCTCATACGCCGCCGTCGGG
>CAJLGN010000276.1 GCA_905206195.1 uncultured Roseburia sp. | reverse complement strand
TGAATGATCAAAGACAGCTCTTTTTTGATAGTCTTAAACAGAATCACCAGCCGGGAAACCTTCATGCCGCCGCCGGTGCTCCCCGCGCATGCACCGATGAACATCAAAATGACGAGAACCGTTTTGGACATGGAGGGCCAGAGATCAAAGTCGGTCGTGGCGTAACCGGTCGTCGTAATGATCGAGCCCACCTGAAAGAAGGCATGGCGCATTGTCTCGCCCATCGTGCCGTAAATATGTCGGATATCGTAGACGATGACGGCGACGGAGATCAGTATGATCAAAAAATACCAGCGCACCTCCTCGATGCGGAAAGCGTCCTTTATTTTTCTGGACAGAATACAGAAAAAGAAGGCGTAATTGACCCCGCTTAAAATCATAAAGATGGTTATCGTATTCTGCAGGATTGGCGCATAGCTGGCCAGACTGTCATTTTTGATGCCGAACCCGCCGGTCCCGACTGTTCCAAAAGTCAGTGTGAGTGAATCGAACAGCGGCATACCGAATGCACACAGAAGGACAACCTCAACCAAAGTAATCGCGATATAGATGCCATAGAGAATCTTTGCGGTGTCTTTTACGTGCGGCACGAGTTTGCTGACGGATGGGCCCGGGCTTTCCGCTTTCATCAGGTTCATAGTGGAACCGCCCATCAGCGGGAGGATCGCCATGATAAAGACAAAGACGCCCATGCCTCCGATCCAGTGTGTAAAGCTGCGCCAGAACAGACTGGTGCGGGATAGTCCCTCCACATTGCTCAAAATGCTTGCACCGGTGGTGGTAAAGCCGGAGACCGTCTCAAACAGAGCGTCCACATAGCGCGGGATATCGCCGGAGAGCACGAACGGCAGTGCACCAAAGATACTCATGATGATCCAGCTGAGCGCAACGGTAACAAAGGCGTCCCGCGTATAAAGGCTCGAGGTCTCGGGCCTCTTGCGGGAGAGGAGCATCCCGAGCATGAGGCAGAGCACTGCCGCAAGCAGGTAGGAGAGAGCGGCATCTTCCTTATATATAAGTCCCACCAGAGCGGGAAGCATTAAAAATGCACTTTCAAATTTCAGCATATAGCCGAGTATGTATAACACCATCCAATAATTCATCTCAGCCTAGTCCTCCAGAATCTCTTTGATGTCGGAAATGCGATAACCGGAAAGTACGACTAGAACAGAATCGCCGCCCATCATCATGTCCTGTCCGCTCGGGAGAATAACCTTGCCGTTGCGGTAAATACAGCAGATCAAGGTGTTCCCGCGCAAATGCAAATTTTGCAGGGGGATACCTGCGACGGCACAGTCGTCCTTGATGATGAACTCGAGTGCTTCCGCCTTGCCGTCTGACAGCTTGTAGAGCGTTTCTACGTTACTGTCGCGGGAGTTGCTGGTGGAGCGTACATATTTTAAGATGTAATCCGCGGTGATGATGCGCGGATAAATGATGCTTCCGAGATTTAACTCATTGATGACAGAGTTAAAGCTGATACGGTTGATTTTTGTGACAGTCTTGGCGCCTGAAACATCATTTGCATAGAGAGAGAGGAGAATATTCTCCTCGTCGAAACCGGTGAGTGCGGCAAACCCCTGTGCGTGCGCCAGTCCCTCCTCGGCGAGCAGATCCTGATCTGTGGCGTCGCCACAGATGATGGTCGCCTCCGGAAGTAATTCACTTAAATGTTCACAGTGATCCTGATTGATCTCGATGATGGTGACACGGATGCCAGAGTGGAGTAGAATCTTTGCCAGATAAAAGGAAATCTTCCCGCCGCCTGCCAGAATGGCATTCTCCACGCGGTTTTTTACCAGACCAATCTTGCGGAAGAAATCGATGGCATTGCGGCGTTCAGCGGCGATCGCCACGGTGTCGTTTTCCTGAAACTCAAAGTCGCCGTTGGGGATAATAACGTCTTTATCTCGGACGACCGTGCACACCAGAACGTTGGAGCGCAGTGTCTGGTGCAGGTTGAGGAGCTTTAGGCCAATCAGCGGGGAGTTCTCCTTAACCTTAAAGTGCAGCAGTTCCACATGACCCTTGGCGAAGGAATCCACCCGAATGGCCGAGGGGAACTGGAACACGCGCGCGATCTCGTTTGCGGCAGTCAGTTCCGGGTTGATGATCATGGCGAGACCAAATTCCTTTTTTAGGAAACTGATCTCCCCGTTATAGATCGGGTTGCGGATGCGCGCGATGGTATGGCAATGTCCGGTCTTCTTGGCGACCACGCAGCAGAGTAGATTTTTTTCGTCGTCTCCAGTGACTGCAATGAGCAAGTCCGCAGTGGCAATCCCGGCCTCGAGCAGAGTCTTGTGGTTGATGCCATTGCCGACGATGCTCATAGCGTCCAGTCGGTCGGTGATGTACTGTACCTTCTCGGGTCTCTCGTCGATGACGACGATGTTGTGATCCTCGCTGCTGAGCTGTTCCACAAGGGTGTAGCCGACTTTGCCGCAGCCGACGATGATAATATCCATAACAAATTACTCCTTATTTATCATGACGTTGAATGTGTTTCACAGTGCAGATCGAGCGCAAACTCCCGGGCTTGCGGTATGCCCTATCAGAGTGTCAAAAGCCAAATACGCATGCGAGCAGTCGATCTGCCTTTGGGCATTCTGACATTGTTCACTGCTACCGACATTATATCATATAAAAAATATTTGTGGGAAAAATCTGTGAAGATAGAGGGAGAGCAACCGGGGTGGCGTCAGAAAATTATATAAAAATTAAGAAAATACTGGTCGAAGTAGCAGATTACTTATGGTAAGGTTTGTATATACGATAATAGTGGTTTTAAGAAGGAGGAAACCGAAGATGATGAAAAAAAAGAATAGTCTGGCAGAAATGGGGATACTTGGAATTGTGATGGCGGCGGCAATGGTTATGGCTACGCCGACGGTGGCGGCGCACGCGGAGGAGACCGTGGGCGAGTGGCGCGAGGAAGGCGGTAATTTATAGTGGTATGAGAACGGTGTAAAG
>CAJLGN010000275.1 GCA_905206195.1 uncultured Roseburia sp. | reverse complement strand
AAAGAAGATTTTGTTTGTGGCCGGGGGAGTCGGCACGGCTCCGGTGTATCCGCAGGTGAAGTGGCTGCACGCCCACGGGGTGGACTGCGATGTCATCATGGGATCGAGGAGCAAAAATCTTCTTATTCTCGAGGATGAGATGCGCAAGGTGGCGACCAACTTGTACGTGACCACAGACGATGGATCCTACGGTTTTCAAGGAACGGGAACAGCACAGCTTCAGGCACTCTGGGATGCGGGTGTGCGCTATGACCACTGTGTGGCGATCGGTCCGATGATCATGATGAAGTTCGTGTGCAGGCTCACGCAGGAGCTTGGGATTCCGACGACTGTCTCGATGAACCCGATCATGGTGGACGGGACGGGCATGTGCGGTGCCTGCCGTCTGATTGTTGGGGATCAGGTGAAGTTTGCGTGTGTGGATGGGCCGGAATTTGACGGACATCTGGTGGATTTTGATCAGGCGATCCAGCGCCAGAGGCAGTATCAGACGCAGGAGGGAAGAGCGATGTTAAAGCTGCAGGAGGGGGATACCCACGAAGGCGGCTGCGGCAATTGCAGATAGAGCAGGATGACATAGAACAGAGATGGAGGTTAGTATGGATGTATTGACAAGAGTGCCGGTGTGCGAGCAGGAGCCAGATGTCCGCGCTGTAAACTTTGAGGAGGTTTGTTTCGGATACACGGAGGAGGAGGCGATGGAGGAGGCGTCCCGCTGCCTCAATTGTAAGAAGCCCAAATGTATGCAGGGATGCCCGGTTTCCATCGAGATTCCGGATTTTCTTATGCAGGTGAAGGAGGGGAACTTCGAGGAGTCGTATCAGATTCTCAGCAGATCTTCGGCACTTCCTGCAGTCTGCGGCCGCGTGTGTCCGCAGGAAACCCAGTGCGAGGGTGTGTGTATCCGAGGCATCAAGGGAGACGCGGTATCGATCGGTATGCTGGAGCGCTTTGTGGCGGACTGGGCGAGAGAGCGCGGCATCAAACCGCACGCGGCGCAGGAGAAGAACGGACAAAAGGTGGCAGTGATTGGATCTGGGCCTGCGGGGTTGACCTGCGCGGGCGATCTGGCGAAAATGGGTTACGAGGTCACGATCTTTGAGGCGCTCCACGAGGCGGGCGGCGTGTTGGTGTACGGCATCCCGGAGTTTCGTCTTCCCAAGCAGGAGGTGGTGGCCTCCGAGGTGCAGAATGTTCTTGATTTGGGTGTGAAGATTGAGACGAATGTTGTTGTCGGCAGATCTGTGACCATCGATGAGCTGATGGAGAACGAGGGATTTGAGGCGGTGTTTATCGGTTCGGGTGCAGGACTTCCAAAGTTCATGGGAATTCCGGGTGAGCAGGCGATGGGAGTATTCTCCGCCAACGAGTTTTTGACTAGAAATAATCTGATGAAAGCGTTTTTGGATGGTTATGAGACCCCCATCCAGTCGGGAAAAAGAGTTATTGTAGTCGGCGGTGGAAATGTGGCGATGGACGCTGCGAGAACGGCGAGGCGCCTTGGATCGGAGGTACATATCGTCTACCGCCGCAGCGAGGAGGAGCTTCCTGCGCGTGTGGAGGAGATTCATCACGCCAAGGAGGAGGGAATTATCTTTGATCTTCTGCAGAATCCGGTGGAGATTCTGGTGGATGATGCAGGATGTGTAAAGGGTGTGAAGATCATCCGAATGGAGTTGGGAGAGCCGGATGAATCTGGCAGGAGAAGTCCGGTGGAGATCCCGGGCTCCGAATATGAGATGGAGGTTGACACCGTTATTATGTCTCTTGGGACATCTCCAAATCCACTGATCTCCTCAACGACCAAGGGGCTTGAGGTCAATCGCAGAAAATGCATTGTCGCTGGGGGGCAGGACGGTGCAACCTCAAAGCCGGGCGTGTTCGCAGGCGGCGATGCGGTGACCGGAGCTGCCACTGTCATCCTCGCGATGGGAGCGGGAAAAGCCGCGGCGAGAGGAATCGATAACTATCTGAGGGCGAAGAAAGCATAAAAAGTGCTGCCGCAAAATGCTGTATCAACCGGCAAAGAAGCTGGGGATAAAATTTGCATTTGCGGCAGCCTCTTTTTGCTGCTGTACGTTCTTTTTCGCTGTCTAAGCCAGGTTAATGTGCTTCCGAAGAATCACAAGACAGGTCGCATAGAATCCTCCCATGAACAGGAGCGAGAGTATATAGCTGGCAATCAGCTGCGGCGCACACAGAATGTCCGCAAACGTCGAGGTATAGTTTAAGCCCCGATCGTAGTGCATACTCCAGGTGCTAAAGGGCAGATTCATCAGTCTCGGTACAATTGAACTTATCGTCTGCTGTACGAAATTGAGTACGAGCCACGCCACGATGGAGAATACGATCTTGTTCTGGTTAAAAAGCTGACCGATGCAGATGCTGGCGAAGATCATCAACAGTGAGCTCAGGCAGCCGAAAATCATAAAGATCATCAAAATATTTACAAATTGTGGGAGGTTCATGCCCATAACTGTCGTAAATTCCCGGTGAAGCTCTGCGAGATTCATCGAGAAAAGATCAGTCAGCAATTCCCCGCGGGTCGCGCCGAAAATAAGCAGGAATACAGACAGAAGAAGCAGAGCCACAGACCCGATCAGCCAGACCAGGGAGGTGAGCAGCTTTACGTGAAAGATGGAAATTGTGCTGACAGGAAGCGTGTGTGTCAGATATCCCTGGTTGGAGAACATGGTCTTATAAAAATTGGTGCACACGTACACGTAGGTGATGATAAAAAGGGCGAAGACTGCCAGCGTGTACATGATAATAAATGCGGCTGTGGCGAGCGATAAAATTGCGTTGTTCATCGCTAGGGACACGGGGGACGCCGCCGATGCCAGAAGGAGGGAGCCAAAGAGCGTGACGGCACCCAGCACAGCATAAATTGTCAACATGATCTTATAGGTGTTCTTAAACTCGTATTTGAATAATTTTCCTAGCGTCGGAATACCTCCCTGAAAAGTGTGTCTACGGATTTGCCCT
>CAJLGN010000274.1 GCA_905206195.1 uncultured Roseburia sp. | reverse complement strand
ATTCTGTTGGTGCAGGCGACGGAGGCGAATAATTTAATCTATGGAATTTTTCTTTTAAATATGGTTTTTCCCGGCTTTCTTTGGATGGTACTCTCCAGCTACACCACGCAGAACGTCAATGTGTACATGGGCAGTCTCGCGATGCAGAATTTTGTCCACGGAACAGAGATGGGAGGGAATATCTCACATAAGCTGGCGTCGTATCTCATTGGGGGACAGGCAGTGATCCTGGGCGTCATCGGGGTTTACAAGCATCTAGAGCAGATAACGAATGTTCTCGTGGTGTTGGTGATGCCGCTGACGGGAATTGCTGTTGCGGAGCTCCTCTTGGGAAAAAAGTGGAGGACGGTGAAAGAATGGGCCGCATTATTGTCGTGGGGTGTCGGGACTGCGAGCGGATGTGCGGTGTGGATATGGGGTGAGACTGGGATGTGGAGTGAGTCCGCAATTGTGGCTGGACTTTGCTATGGTCTGCTGCGCAACCGGATGTGGGCAGTGAAGAAGAAAGCGTAAATGTGTACAATGAAAGAAAATGTTTGGAGAGGAATACTATGAAGATTATTATTTCGCCTGCAAAGAAAATGCGAATGAACACCGACGATCTGCCTTGTGCGGGGCTTCCCGTCTTGCTGATGAAGACGGAAAAGCTGATGGCTTATCTAAAGGGGCTGTCGCACGAGGAGCGGAAGCATCTGTGGCAGTGCAATGACGCTATTGCCAGGCAGAACACAGAGCGGTTGGAGCATATGGATCTGGCGCGGAATCTGACTCCTGCGATTTTATCTTACGAGGGAATCCAATACCAGTATATGGCGCCGCAGATTTTGCCGCAGGAAGCGCTTGATTATCTGCAGGAGCATCTTCGGATTCTGTCGGGATTTTACGGAATTCTGCGCCCGCTTGACGGGATCACGCCGTATCGGTTGGAGATGCAGGCAAAGGTATCCACTGATTTTTGCAGAGATTTGTATGATTTTTGGGGTAAAGATTTATATCAGGATTTAATAAAAGATGACAACCAAGTTTTAAACCTTGCCTCCAAGGAATACGGAAAAAATATCGAGCCATTTGTCGGGTCTTCCGTCCTCTTTGTCACCTGCGTGTTCGGTGAATTGAAAGAGGGAAAGGTGAAAGTCAAAGCTACACTGGCAAAGATGGCGCGCGGGGAGATGGTGCGATTTCTGGCGGAGCATGGGGTTCGGGAACTTGCAGGTGCGAAGGAATTTACCGGGCTTGGGTTTTCCTATGACGAAGCGCGCTCCACAGATGAACAGTGGGTGTTTGTAAAATAAAGTGTACATTAAATTTTTTGGTGCGAGGAGTAGGAGGACAGATGCCGAAGCTTAGAAAAATGCTGGGGAATGTGAATGACTCTGTGATTTTATCCTTGATGGGGCTCATAGAGACACAGAGTGCGATGACGCTGGCAGAGTGGTCGCTCGATTATGTGGAGGAGTATGTGCTGGCCATTTATGAGAGGGATTATCCGGGCGAGAGGAGCGTCCGCGGGGCAATCGCTGCGGCGCGGGAATATCTGGCTGGGCAAAAGACGCAGCAGGAGATCAAGGCGATCATAAAAGAAATGAATCGGACTGCGCGGGACGTAGAGAGCACGCCCGCCGCGCAGGCGGCTGTTCGCGCCGTCTCAACCGCCTGTGCCACAGTTTACTTGCCCACGAGCGCGCTCGGCTACACCTTCTACGCAGCAGCGGCGCTTGTCTACGACCAAGCGGGAATTTTGGAGAAGCAGGAGGTGTACGATGCTATGGCGAAGGAGGAGTTTCACCGAATGCTGGCATCCCTGCGGGCGGCAGCTGTGCCGAATGAGAAAAATCCAGTAAAAATTAACTGGTATTGTTGAATCATATGTTTTCACGAGTCATGCCGTATCGGGCGCCCCCATATACTTTACAGAGTATTTGTAACGTATATGGGGGCGCTTTTATGGATACCCTGCAGCATTTTATCACTACTTTTCAGGAATATCTATGGAGCTTTCCGATGCTCGTTCTTTTGTTTGGGACACACCTCTATTTCACGTGCAGGCTTGGCTTCATTCAGCGGAAAATCCCGGAGGGAATAAGACTTTGTATTTTGGGGGCGGGCGATCAGGCAGGAAAAAACGGTTTGTCACCGTACTCGGCGCTGGCGACCGCCCTCGCAGCGACCATCGGAACGGGGAACATTGTCGGCATCTCCACGGCCATCGCTATCGGAGGACCGGGGGCGGTATTCTGGTGTTGGATCACGGGATTTCTCGGGATTGCCACCTGTTATGCAGAATGTTTTTTGTCCGTGAAATATAGAGTTCGCAGTGCGGACGGGAGCTTTCTTGGCGGGCCGATGTACGTGCTGGATCAGCGGCTTGGAAAAAAGGGTTTGGCGATCGCGTTTGCGCTCTTTACGGTTCTCGCGTCGTTTGGAATCGGAAGCAGCGTGCAGTCGTACTCCATACGGACAGCGGTGGAGAGGATGGGATCAGTGTCGCCACATCTGGTGGGAATTCTTGCTGGCGTGCTTGCGGGCATGGTCATTATCGGCGGAAGCAGGCAGATTGCAAAAGTGTGCAATTGGCTTGTGCCGGTGATGAGTGCGCTGTATCTGGGCGGCTGTATCTATATTATCGCAAAAAATTATGCGGTGTTACCGGAGACGGTCTCTGTCATATTGAAATCTGCATTTTCTGTGCGGGCGGCGGCGGGCGGCGCGCTGGGGCAGGGGCTGATACTCGGGATGCGCACCGGGATATCCAGAGGACTTTTTACAAATGAGGCGGGGCTTGGGTCGATCCCGCCTGTGGCGGCTACAGCAGGGACGCCCGATGCCCACAGGCAGGGGCTGATTTCCATGACAGGCCCGTTTATGGACACGGTCGCACTCTGCGCAGTTACAGGGATTGCGGTGACCAGCAGTCTCATGCAAAGTCCAGGCGCGTATTTGGGTGTGAAGCCAGAGTATATGTGCTTTGTGGCGTTTTCGGAACTTCCGATGTGGGGGGATGAGCTGCTGTCCATCT
>CAJLGN010000273.1 GCA_905206195.1 uncultured Roseburia sp. | reverse complement strand
GACGCGGTAAGGCGCGTGAGCGGCTACGAGCTGACGGGAGTCGCAAAAGAGGCAGGTGGCTTTATTCACCTGATCAATTCAGGGGCCGCTTGTCTGGACGGAAATGGCGGGGCGAAGGACGCAGCAGGCAACGCGGTGATGAAGCCCTGGTACGAGGTGACCGAGGAAGATCAGCGGACAATTTTGGGCGCGACCGAGTGGTGTGCGGCGGACAACGGATATTTCCGCGGAGGTGGCTTCTCATCCAGATGGGAGACCAGAAGCGAGATGCCGGCGACCATGATACGACTCAATCTCGTAAAGGGCTTAGGGCCCATGCTTCAGATCTGTGAGGGATGGACCGTTGCACTGCCGGAGGAAGTTTCCGACAAGCTTTGGAAGGTGACGGATTACACATGGCCGTGCACATGGTTTGCGCCGAGAGTGACCGGTGATGGCTCCTTTAAGACGGCATACGACGTCATGAATCACTGGGGCGCAAATCACGGGGCAATCAGCTACGGACACATCGGGGCGGATCTCATTACCATGTGCTCCATGCTGCGGATTCCGGTGGCGATGCACAATGTGCCGGAGGAAGCTGTGTTCCGCCCGGCATCTTGGAGCGCGTTTGGCATGGATGCAGAGGGACAGGACTACAGAGCATGTGCGGCGTATGGACCGCTGTATCGATAGGAGGTGTCGGCTTATGCTAAAGGGGATACCGGCGATCCTCTCGCCGGAGCTCTTAAAGGTGCTATGCGAGATGGGACACAGTGACCAGATTGTGATTGCGGACGGCAATTTTCCCGCGGAGTCCATGGGCAGAGATGCGATTGTGATCCGCTGCGACGGACATGGCGTGCCGGAGCTTTTGGATGCCATCCTGACGGTTTTTCCGCTGGACACTTATGTGGAGAAGCCTGTGAGCCTGATGGAAGTGATGAAGGGTGACGTGGTGGAGACGCCGATATGGGATACATACAGGCGGATTGTAAAAGAGCACGATGGCAGAGGGGCGGATGCCGTGGGCAATATTGAGCGCTTTGCTTTCTACGAGGAGGCGAAGCGGGCATATGCAATTATCGCCACGGGCGAGACTGCACTTTATGCAAATGTGATGCTGCAAAAGGGCGTTGTATAGGAGTGGTGTATAGGAGATGATTTTGTGGGTGTGGGTATTCTGCGGAATGTCCGCGCCCACATCTGAATACGGAGAACAAGGACAGGGGGAACTTTATGGCAGCCTATTATTTAGCGGTGGATATCGGAGCTTCCAGCGGAAGGCATATTCTGGGAAGCGTCGAAAATGGAAGGATGCAGCTGGAGGAGGTGTATCGTTTTGAGAACGGGATGCATGAAAAAGACGGACATCTCTGCTGGAATGTAGACTATCTTTTTGCTGAAATTAAAAACGGCATGAAGCGGTGCGCACAGCTCGGGAAAGTGCCGGAGAGCATGGGAATTGATACATGGGGGGTCGACTTTGCGCTTGTGGACGCGCACGGGACTCAGCTCGGCGATTCGGTGGGATATCGGGATCACAGGACGGATGGGATCCGGGGGAAGCTCGATCCGATCATTGGGCAGGAGGAGCTCTACGGGCGGACCGGGATTCAGTTCCAGCCCTACAATACGCTCAACCAGCTTTTGGCGCTGAAGGAGGAGTCGCCCAAGCTGCTCGCGATGGCGGATGCCATGCTGATGACGCCGGATTATTTTAATTACCGGCTCACGGGAGTAAAAAAACAGGAGTACACGATCGCCTCCACGAGCCAGCTTTTGGATCTCGCCTCAGGAGACTGGGATCGTGCACTGATCGAGCGGCTGGGACTTCCGGATGGGATGTTTCTCCCCGTCGAGATGCCGGGAACTCTTCTGGGGGCGCTGCTGCCGGAGATTGAGGCGGAGGTTGGATTTTCCTGCAAGGTTGTTCTGATCGCCTCGCACGATACGGCATCCGCAGTCATGGCGGTGCCGAGCCTCTCCGACAAAGCGCTCTATATCAGTTCGGGCACCTGGTCACTGATGGGCTGTGAGAGCAGTGAGAGCGCAAACGGATCAGACAGCATGGAGGCTGGCTTTACCAACGAGGGCGGCTACGGTGGGCGCTATCGCTACCTAAAAAATATTATGGGGCTTTGGATGATTCAGTCCGTGCGCAAGGAGATTGCACCGAACCGATCCTTCGGGGAGATCTGTGAGGCGGCATCCAGAGAGAAAATCACCTCGCTGGTGGACTGCAACGACGAGTGCTTCCTGTCGCCGGAGAGCATGGTGGTAGCAGTGCAGGAATACTGCAGGAATACAAAACAGCAGGTGCCGGTGACGCTCCCGGAGCTGGCCAGTGTCATCTACAACAGTCTGGCGGTCTGCTATGCAAAGACTAAAACGCAGATTGAGCGGCTGATGGGGCTGCAGTTTGACCGCATCTATATCATCGGTGGAGGATCACAGGCGAAATATCTGAATGAACTCACCGCCAAATACGCAAAGTGTGAGGTTCAGGCAGGTCCCACGGAGGCGACGGCAATCGGCAATCTGATGGCACAGATGATCCGGGGAGGAATATTTGAAGATCTGAACGAGGCGAGAAAAAGTGTGATGGAAAGTTTTGATATGGTGTTGTATAATAAAATGGGGGAGTAAAATGGCCAAGCTTTCATGTTTTCTGTAATTGTCGGAAAACGTGGGAGCTTTGTGTTACATAAAAAGCGCCCGGCAGAGCGCGGCTTGGCTGGGGAGTGTGGTTTTGGGGTGATTGGATGTATAAGGTGATTGTGGTGGATGACGAGGTGCTCGTCCGGGAGGCGATCTGTAAAAAGCTCGACTGGGGAAAAATCGGATTTGAGCTGCTCGGGGGATTTGAAAATGGGCAGATGGCAAAAGAGTTTTTGGAAGGAAATCCGGTGGATGTCGTGCTCACAGATATCTGTATGCCCTATATGGACGGAATGGAGCTGAGCCGGTTTTTATATGAGAGTCGGCCGGAAGTGAAGATTGTTGTATTCAGCGGCTTTGACGAATTTGAATATGCGAAGAAAGCGATCTGCTACAG
>CAJLGN010000272.1 GCA_905206195.1 uncultured Roseburia sp. | reverse complement strand
ATATGGACTGAAGAACTTTGGAATCCGGGGAGAAGAGGTGATCGATGCGGTCGGTGCGAACTCCAAGATGAATGAGTTTCAGGCGGCGATGGGACTGTGCAATCTCCGCCGTGTAGATGCCGAGATTGCGAAGCGGAAAAAAGTGGTGGGGCGTTACAGAGAGCGCCTTGGTGGCGTGGCAGGCGCACGGCTGATGGAAGACCAGAAGGATGTGAAGCCGAACTATGCGTATTTTCCGGTTGTGTTCGACCCGGAAGTGTTTGGAAAGAGCCGCGATGAGATTTATGATCTGCTGAAAGCGCAGGGGATTTTCACGAGAAAATACTTTTATCCGACCACAAATTCTTTCGACTGCTACAGAGAGCAGTATGACCCGGCGGATACGCCAGTGGCGCTCGATGTCTCGCAGAAAGTCCTGACACTGCCGCTCTATGCGGATCTAAGTCTGGAACAGGTGGATCGGATCTGTCAGTGTATTTTGGGAGAAGTGTAAATGGTGGTGATTAAAATTGGAGATGGCATGGGAAACCAGATGTTCAACTATGCATGTGGCTATGCGCTTGCGAGGCGGGATGGAGAGAAATTAAAGCTCGACATTTCGGAGTGCGATAATTCCAGCCTGCGGGATTACGAGCTTGATTTTTTTAAGGTGCGCTACGATGCGAAGGAATCTTTTCCGAACCGCAATGTGTGGCAGAAGCTTTACAAGCGCCTGCGAAGGAATTTGAAATATCATGTCATTGTGGAAAAGGACTGGTTTGCCGAGGATAAGCGAATTTACCGGAAATACAAAAGACCGCGCTACCTGCACGGATACTGGCAGAATACGGTGTATTTTAAAGAGTATCTGGACGAGCTGAGGGAGATGTTCGCGCCGAGAGAACCTCTGCCTGTGACAGTCGAGGAGCTTATGCGGCGGTTCGCCGGAGAGCCTACCTGCGCTGTGCATGTGCGGGGCGGTGACATCGATGGACCTACACCTGCATATTTCAGGGAGGCGATGCGCCGGGTAAAGGAGCAGAATCCGGATATGACATTCATCGTTTTTACCAATGATGCAAAGAAGGCGGCGGAGTGTATCGGTGTGGATGAAAAGAGCGCCGGGATACAGTATATTGGAGATATGGGACATTTCTCGGACAAGGAGGAGTTCCTTTTGATGTCCGCATGCCAGAACCAGATCATATCGAACAGCTCGTATTCTACCTGGGCTGCCTATCTCAATCGGAACCCCGGGCAGATGGTTATCATGCCTGGCTACAAAGGAGCTGGGCAGATGTGTCTGCCGGGATGGCAGATGATAGAGGAGTAAGTTTAAAGAACAGAAGAAAATGCAATTTTATGGAGGTGCTATGCTGTTTCATTCCATCGAGTTTCTTGCTTTTTTTCCGATTGTCGTAGGAATTTATCTGTTGATACCCAAAAAGCTCCGCTATATCTGGCTTCTTGTGGCGAGTTATTATTTCTATATGGGCTGGGACGCCGCGTATGCGGTGCTGATCGCAGTTTCGACACTGATCACTTATGCCTGCGGAATCGCACTTGGACAGATTCAGAAGAAGGAGAGACGACATTCAAAACTGTGGCGGCGGCTGGTGGTGGCTGCGGGGGTTACAAGCAACCTTGGAATTCTGATGTTTTATAAGTATTTTACCTTTTTTATGGACAACATCAACGGCATCCGGGCGGCAATGCAGATGGATGCGATCCCAATCCGGTACGATGTGCTTCTGCCGGTGGGAATTTCTTTCTACACGTTTCAGGCATTGGGATATGTGGTGGATGTCTACCGGGGAGACACCCAGGCGGAGAAGAACCCGCTCAAATATGCGCTGTTTGTGTCATTTTTTCCGCAGCTGGTGGCGGGACCAATCGAGCGATCCGGCAATCTGCTGCGTCAGGTGAGCGAGGTTCCTGAGCAGAAGCTTTTGAATTACAGGCGGATCACGAAGGGTCTGATGGTCATGGTGTACGGGTATTTACTGAAAATGGTGATTGCGGATAGGGTTGCGATCGTGGTGGATGAAGTGTTCAACCATTACTGGCAGTACGGGACATTTGAACTCCTGCTGGCGGCAGTGGGATTTTCCATTCAGATTTACTGTGATTTCGGGAGCTATTCGCTGATCGCGATCGGTGCGGCACAGGTGATGGGATTTACGCTCATGGAGAATTTCAATGCGCCGTACTTTGCCACAAGTATTCAGGATTTTTGGAGGCGGTGGCACATTTCTCTCAGCACCTGGTTCCGGGATTATCTCTACATCCCGCTCGGCGGGAATCGCAAGGGAAAGATCCGAAAGTACAGGAACGTGCTGATTACGTTTTTGCTCAGCGGGTTCTGGCACGGTGCAAACTGGACCTATGTGGTTTGGGGAGGACTGCACGGGCTTTACCAGGTGATCGGTGAGGTTCTTATGCCGATCCGAAAAAAGGTGGTACAGCTCGGGCGCGTAAAGACCGAGTGCGAGAGTTATAAGCTTACACAGATCGCCGTCACATTTTGCCTGACGACGCTGGCGTGGATTTTCTTCCGGGTCGAGACGGTGGAGGACGGCATTGCTTATATCATCAGAATGTGTACGAGGTGGAATCCGTGGGTGCTGTTTGACAGCAGCTTGTACACGCTCGGCGTCAATCGGTTTCAGGCGAACATTCTTTTCTTTGCGCTGTTTCTTTTGTTTGTCACGGATTTGATCCGGTATCGGAAGGGGCAGAGAATCGATGTATTTTTGGAGTCGCAGAACCTGTGGTTTCGGTGGATTGTTTTGGTGGTGATGATTGTTATGATTGTCGTCTACGGCGCGTACGGCCAGGTTTATGACGCGAAACAGTTTATTTATTTCCAGTTCTAGGGGGAGGGGAGGCGCGATGAAGAAATGGATCGGTGTCTTGAGAAATTTTGTGAAAGTGGCGGTGTTTCTGGGCATTGTCGGCACAATTCTCTGCGGAGCCAATTTTGTATTGAAACTGAAGTCGATCGATGGCAACTATGTGGCGCAGATGTTTTATGAACAGGCGCAGGATACCGTGGATGTGGTGTTCA
>CAJLGN010000271.1 GCA_905206195.1 uncultured Roseburia sp. | reverse complement strand
GAGCTGGAAGGCCCCACCATGATGGGCCCTATAATGTCAAGTAAGTTCATATCGATCCCTTCCTTAATATATATATATCACGGATATCGTGTCTGATACACACTCCTATTCGGAAATTATATCGGCATTCAGAGCAAAACGCAACCTGCTTTTTCGACAAAGTATGTTCTGTTCATTTTCTGCCCAATATGCTAAAATAAATCTCATACACCGCTGACAGCACAGATGAGAGGGGAACTCTATGTCCAAGGAAACTGCACACAAACACTTCCTGCCCAATAGAAGCGAGATCACACACACACATGCGGACGATATCTCACACCCGCACACTGACGGCACTGCACATGCACACGGGCATCATCACGAGCATACCAAGGCCGTTCTAAACCGCATGAACCGCGCCATCGGGCATATGGAGGCAGTCAAGACCATGATCGAGGATGGGCGCGACTGCAGTGAGGTTCTGATCCAGATTGCCGCAGTGCGCTCCGCCATCAACAATATCGGCAAGATTATTCTGGAGGATCACATCAGCCACTGTGTCGTGGACGCGGTGGAGACCGGTGATGCACAGGTCATAAAAGCGCTCAACGAGGCAATCAGCAAGTTTATCAAATAGGGCGATTTCTATTTGGACACACTTTGTTCACCTTTTATTCATATCTGACAGAATTTAAATAAATCTTAAGACTTTTTTATACATGTTCCCGATTGATTTTTTTTGCGCATACATGATATATTCTCTTAGTATTCATTTTTATATTTTACAAAAGCTTTACACTTTTTTTGCTTTCGGAAAAATGCAGTTCTACTGTTCGTGCATATGCTTATGATTGATAGGGGAGGATTTATGATGAAAGAAAAATTCACAATTCTACGGCAGAAGCTTTCGTCTCTGTCTGAAAAACTAAAATCTGTCAAAACGCTTCTTCCAAAAAAGAAGCCGCACAGCGAGGCGTATTACAGGCGCATCGCTTTCTTTAACAAGTTTTCGCTCGTATTTCACTTTTTGCTCGCCTGCCTGTTGACTTTCATCGTGGAATTTATCTCAAGGCGCGATTTTATCAGCACTATCACTTTTATCAATAACCACACACTGGCATTTTTATACAACGCACTGATTATTTTTGCATCTCTGTCTCTCGTGTACCTGACAAAGTACCGCTTGCAGTTGCGTATTTTAATCAGTGGCGTCTGGGTCTTTCTCGGCACCGTGAATGGCCTGATTCTGTCCAACCGCGTCACCCCGTTCAGCTATACGGATCTGAAAATGATTCCTGACCTGTTCGCAATGCAAAATACCAATTATTTTACTGCGGAGGAGGCAACTCTCGTCGTTGCTACCATTATCTCCTTCTTCGTGTTCGTTGGTCTGCTTTTTGCGAAAGGACCCAAATATCAGGGAAAACGTCATGTAGTGCTGGGTCCTGTTTGCATCGCAGCTCTTCTCCTGATCGGGCTTCCGATCACGACGCAGGCTGCGCAGAGCTCTAACATCCTAGCTTCCTATTTTGCCAACATCGCCCAGGGCTATTCGGATTACGGATTCGTGTACGGCTTCTCCACCAGTGTGGTGGGGCGCGGTATGCACAAACCGGACGATTACTCCCCAAAGGCGATTGACGCGGTTACGACTCTCGTGAATTCCGCAAGTCCAGCCACCTCTGTGACTGCCGAAAACCAGCCAAATATTATTTGTGTCCTGTTAGAGTCCTTTATCGACCCTTACGATGTGAACTTTTTAAATATGTCCGAGGATCCAATCCCGAACTTTCATAATTTAGAGCAAAACTTCTCCAGCGGCTATCTCACCGTCCCGGTTGTCGGAGCCGGCACTGCAAACACAGAGTTTGAGGTTTTATCCGGCATGAGTATGCAGTATTTTGGCACGGGAGAGTATCCGTATAAGACCATTTTGAAACGGACAAACGTGGAGAGTATCGCCTCCGATTTGTCCAAGATTGACTATGGAACTCATGTGGTACATAACAACACCGCTACTTTCTATAGCCGAAACAACGCCTTTTCCATGATGGGCTTCGACACCTTCACCAGCAAGGAACTGATGAATATCACACAGTTTACACCGATCGGCAGCTGGCCGACCGATGATATTCTGGTTCAGGAAACAGTAAAAGCCATGAATGCGACAGAGAATCAGTCTGATTTTGTGTACACGATCACCGTGGAGGGGCACGGCGATTACCCGAGCGAGAAGGTGCTTGAAAATCCGGCCATCGCAGTGAGCGGTGCCGCGGACGAGGCGTCCAACAACCAGTGGGAATATTATGTAAATATGATTCACGAGGTTGATGATTTTATCGGCGACCTCATCCATGCCGTGGACCAGCGCGGAGAAGATACCATCGTTGTATTTTTCGGCGACCATCTGCCGACAATGGGACTCACGGATGAAGATATGAAGTCCGGCGATATTTTTAAGACAAAATATATTACATGGAACAATATGGGGCTTCCAAAAGAGGACGCCGGCCTTGCCGCTTATCAGCTGTTGGCACACACCACAAATCAGGCAGGCATCCACGAGGGAACAATATTTCGTTACCACCAGACCCAAGCTGCATCCCCGGAGACCTACCTCTCCGGCCTGGAAAAGCTCCAGTATGACCTGTTATACGGCGAGCGCTATGCCTATGGCGGCGAGGATCTCTACCCCGCATCTGATCTGGTTATGGATGTGGAAGATGTCGGAATTTCCTCCCTCCACAAAAATACTACACAGGGCACTTTGACCGTCTATGGTTTCAACTTTACGAAAAACACAAAAATCTTTGTCAACGGAGAGCAAGTTTCCACCAGTTATCTCTCCCCTGCAATCCTGACCACAAGCCTTGAGCATGTGGAGGATGGAGACACCATCAGCGTAAATATTCTTGGCTCAAAGAGCATTTTTCTGCGAGCTGGTGTCGGTGAGACGATCTACAAAGACCCCGTCGTGATTGTCGCGTCGGAGGAAACGGTGTTTAATGATACGGCGACCACCGAGACAGAGACAACATCCACTGAGACAGAGAGCAGCGATGAAAACGG
>CAJLGN010000270.1 GCA_905206195.1 uncultured Roseburia sp. | reverse complement strand
ATGAAAATGAGTGAGGAAGATTTTGATGCGGTTCTTGCCGCAAACTGAAAAGGGGCATTCAACACCATACGCCATGCATCGCGGCATTTTTTAAAACAGCGTTCGGGAAAGATTGTCAATATTTCTTCTGTCTCGGGTGTCATGGGAAATGCGGGGCAGGCAAATTACAGCGCCAGCAAGGCGGGGATTATCGGACTTACAAAGAGTGTGGCGAGGGAGCTTGCCTCCAGGGGAATCACCTGCAACGCGGTGGCTCCGGGATTTATCGAGACGGAGATGACCGATGCGATGCCGGAAACTGCAAAAGAGGCGGTGAAATCCCAGATTCCGCTCAAGCGAATTGGCGCTGTGGCGGATATCGCCGGGGCAGTGGCATTTCTGACTTCTGACCGGGCGTCATATATCACCGGACAGGTGATTTCTGTGGACGGAGGCATGCACATCTAAGAGAGCGGCGGGGGATACTTTTTTCGGCACAGGAGAATGAGAGGTGGAATCCGGTGGCGGAAACAGGGCAGCGGATCAGAGAAAGGATAGAGGGATATGAGCAGACGAGTTGTAGTGACTGGAATGGGTGCAGTGACGCCGATTGGCAATTCTTTGCCGGAATTTTGGAGCGCGGTGCGCGAGAAGAAAATTGGGTTTGGAGAGATCACGCATTTTGATGCGTCTGAATATAAATGTCATGTGGCGGCAGAGGTAAAAGATTTTGACGCAAAGAATTATATGGATGCCAAGGCCGCAAAACGAATGGAGTTATTTTGCCAGTACGCGGTGGCAGCGTCGAAGGAGGCCATCGAGGACGCGGGCCTTGTGATGGATCAGGAGGATCCATATATGGTCGGGACTGCCATCGGAAGCGGTGTGGGAAGCTTGCAGGCGATGGAGCGGGAGTATAAAAAGCTTCTGGAAAAAGGACCAGGCAGGGTAAACCCAATGTTGGTGCCGCTTATGATTTCCAATATGGCGGCGGGCAATGTCTCGATTCAGTTTGGCCTAAAAGGCAAGAGCCTAAACGTGGTGACTGCGTGCGCGAGCGGGACGAACACAATCGGTGAGGCATTCCGCAGCATCCAGCACGGGGAGGCGGACGTGATGGTGACCGGCGGCGCTGAGGGGTCCATCTGTCCGGTTGGAATTGCAGGCTTTACGGCTCTTACAGCACTTTCCACAGAGAGCGATCCCCAAAAATGCTCGATTCCATTTGACAAAAACCGCAGTGGGTTTGTCATGGGCGAGGGCGCAGCGATCGTCGTCTTGGAGGAGCTGGAACACGCAAAACGCCGCGGCGCGAAGATTTATGCTGAAGTTGTCGGTTATGGCTGCTCCTCGGATGCGTTTCACATCACCTCCCCGGCGGAGGACGGCGCTGGCGCAGCGCGGGCGATGACAAATGCCATGCGGGATGCGGGCGTCGCACCGGAAGAAGTTCCTTACATCAACGCTCACGGTACCTCGACCAGCCTAAACGATCTTTTCGAGACGCGGGCGGTCAAGCTCGCTTTTGGCGATCATGCGAAGAACTTGAAGATCAATTCCACAAAATCTATGATCGGACATCTGCTCGGGGCGGCTGGCGCAGTGGAATTTGTGACCTGTGTCAAGGAGATACAGGAGAATTATGTGCACGCGACCGTGGGTTATGAGACCCCAGACGATGAGCTGGATTTGGATTACTGCAAGGAAGCGGTGGAGATGGAAGTGCCGTATGCGCTGAGCAACTCGCTCGGATTCGGCGGCCACAACGCCAGCCTGCTTTTAAAGCGCTACGAGGCGTGAGAGGGAGGGGCAGATATGTCAGTTTTGACGACAAGTCAGATTATGGAGATTTTACCGCACCGTCAGCCATTTCTGCTGATTGATACGGTGGAAGAATTGGAGCCGGGAATCCGCGCGGTGGCAAAAAAATGTGTGACGTACAATGAGCCGTATTTTGCCGGACATTTTCCGGGGGAGCCGGTGATGCCGGGGGTTCTGATTATCGAGGCGCTGGCGCAGACCGGAGCCGTGGCGATTCTTGGAATGGAAGAAAACGGAGGAAAAACTGCATATTTTGCGGGGATTGACGGCGCAAAATTCAAGCGGAAAATCGTTCCGGGAGATGTGCTTATGCTCGAGACAGAGATTGTCAAGCGCAAAGGGCCGATCGGAGTTGGGCGGGCAACTGCAACGGTGGATGGGAAGATCGCCTGCATGGCGGAGCTTACGTTTGCAATCGGTGAATAAGGAGAGAAATGATGGCGGCATTATTTGAAAAGAAAACAGAGAACGTGACAGTAGTCCCACCGCAGGAGACGATCGTCTGCCCATCCTGTGGCAGAGAGATTGATAAGAAGACGGTGGAGAAAAATAAATATGTCTGCTACGAGTGTAATAATTACTTCCGTGTGCGGACGAAGAACCGCATCAAAATGGTGGTTGACGCAGGAACCTTTGAACCGTGGTTCGAGGAGATAGAGGCTGTGAATCCGCTGGATTTTCCGGGCTACGAGGAGAAGGTGGCAGCGTCCAAAGAGAAGACCGGTCTTCACGAGGCAGTCACAGTGGGACGTTGCCAGATTTACGGCGAGGATACCGTACTCGGCATCTGCGACGCGCGTTTTCTTATGAGCAGTATGGGGCATGTGGTGGGTGAGAAGATTGCCCTGGCGGTGGAGCGCGCGACTGCGCTGCGGCTTCCGGTCATTTTATTTTGCTGTTCTGGCGGGGCCAGGATGCAGGAGGGGATTGTCTCTCTGATGCAGATGGCGAAGACTTCTGCAGCGTTAAAGAAGCATTCGGATGCCGGACTCCTTTATGTGCCGGTGCTGACAGACCCGACGACGGGCGGTGTGACGGCCAGCTTTGCGATGCTTGGCGATATCATTTTGGCGGAGCCGGGAGCGCTGATCGGTTTTGCGGGAGCCCGCGTGATCGAGCAGACCATCGGTCAGAAACTGCCGGAGGGTTTTCAGCGCGCCGAGTTCCAGTTGGAGCACGGATTCGTGGACGCGATCGTGGAGCGCAAAGATTTAAAAATGACGCTGTACCGCATTTTACATATGCATCAGAC
>CAJLGN010000269.1 GCA_905206195.1 uncultured Roseburia sp. | reverse complement strand
TACAATGCTCCCAATCCACTTTTTCCCGAACACTCTGTAGAGCGCCGATGGAATCGGCGTTGAGAACAGGATGCCGAGAAGAAAAAGCGGGACAAAATCACTTATATATTTGACATAGTCCAACTGGTTCACCGGGCTTGCGCTCTCCCCGAAGAACGGAAACAGTCTCGTAAAATAAATGCCAAGCTGCCTGACGTCCGTCACCGCAAACGCCACCCAGGTCAGCGGTGTAAAAAACAGCACATACACATGTCCCAAAATCATGCTGCGCTCCAAAACCCCCAGCAAAAACAACTTCTCAATTCCGAGGAACAACAAAAGTGATCCACCCCAGATCAGATAATTGTAATCCGCCCCGTGCCACAGTGCAGTGAGACTCCAAACCACAAACAGATTGAAAAATGTGCGCACTTTTCCCTTTTTATTTCCCCCCAGAGGGATGTATACGTACTCCCGGAACCACCTGCCAAGAGTGATGTGCCATCTGCGCCAGAACTCCGAGATGGACTTGGACATATAAGGATGCCTAAAATTGATCGGAATCTCAAAGCCCAGCATCTTGCCCAGCCCTCTGGCCATCATGGAATAACCCGAAAAGTCGAAATAGAGCTGTATGGAGTACGCAAAAGCTCCCATCCACGCAAGCTTGGTGGAGATGCTGTCAAATCCAATTCCCTGAATATTATTCCAAAGCATTCCGATCCGGTCTGCGATGATGACCTTCGCGGCGAGCCCGAGAATCAAAAGCTTGATTCCCTCCTCAAACTGCTCGAAACTCATGCGCCGTCTGCCGAGCGCCATGCGCACGTCAGAATAATTGACAATCGGCCCCGCCACAAGCTGCGGAAACATTGTAAGATATGTGCCCAGACTCACAAACGACTTCTCCGCCGGAACCTTACCCCGATAGACATCCGCCATGTACGCCACAATCTGGAAGGTGTAAAAACTGATTCCCAGCGGCAGCCCCTGCGCAAACCCACTGTATTTGAAAAAAAACAGGACGCCAAAGTCATATAAAAGCGCCAATATCAAAAGCACCTTCTGCCTGGTTCCCCGCCCCTCCGTGGTGTCGCGGTACATAAACCGTGCCAGCAGATAATTGACAAGCACGCAGGCCATCAGAAGGGGCAGATACCGCACCTCCCCCATGGCATAAAAAGCAATGCTGCCCGCAAACAATATAAAATTTTTAAGCTTTGGGGGAGTAATATAGTAGATGATTAAAAAAACCGGCAAAAACCGGAATAAAAATTCAAAACTGCTAAATACCATTGTTAACTTCTTTCCACTCTCTGTGCTTATCCTCAATCGGTGCGATTCAACCTTTATTATAGACGAAATAATTCACAATAACCAACTATTAAGCAAAATTCATCAAATTGTATCATTTTGATCATAATCATCCAAATATGTAACGATTCTGTAACGATTCTCATCCACCTGATTTTTATCTTTCCATGATTAGACGCACCATTGGGGCAAAAAGTTGCACAGAGCAAAAAAGTTGCCGCAAAATATCAACTTTTTTGCTCCGCCTCTACAAAAACAACCGCTCAATCTCCCCCACAAAATACAAAGAGCCGAAGGCGACCGTCTTCGCCTGCATATCGAGTCTCCCCGGCGCAATACACGCCGCGACATTTTCTGCGCACACCGCAGGCACCCCCCGGCGCGCGACGCAAGCTGCGAGTTCCCGCGCCTTAAGCGCGCGGGAACTCTCCACTGTCACTGCCTGAAAATCAAGCGCGAGCGGCAGGATCACCTCTATCATCTCCTCATAATCTTTATCCGCCATAACGCCCATGATAAAGTGAAATTTCTCACCCGGAAACAGCGCCATCAAACTTTCTCCGAGCGCTTCCACTCCGCTGCTGTTATGCGCCCCATCCACCATGAGAAACGGACATTTTGAGAGTACCTCCATCCGCCCTGGCCAGCGGGCAGCGTAAATCCCACGCCTCACAGAACACTCAAGCAGCTTCGGCGCAAAAGCACTTCCTTTCCCCCCCTGTGTCACTCGTGGGACAAAGATGCCAGCTTTCTCCACAAACGCCTCCGCCGCAAGAATTGCTGCTGCCGCATTCTCGTACTGATGCACACCGAGCATACGCATGCGAAGCGCTTCGTATTCGCCAAAGGAAAAAATCTGTTCCCCGTCCTCAAGGCCGCAGTTCCAAATCTCCCTCTCATCGACTGCTGCAATAGCCCCCACGCCAGCTTCCTTCGCCGCCGCAAGAATCACCGAGCGCGCGGACGCCTCCTGGCGCTCCACGACGAGCGCAGTTCCCCTTTTCAAAATTCCGGCTTTCTCCGCCGCGATCTCTGCGAGTGATTCCCCAAGAATGGCAGTGTGATCATAGCCGATCCGGGTGATGACCGACACATCCGGAACGCCCACCGCATTGGTCGAATCCAGACGCCCGCCAAGCCCAGTCTCGAGAATGATCACATCGCATTTCTGCTCCTTAAAATACAAAAGCGCCATCGCCAGACAGTAGTCAAACATCGTGGGATGCACCCCAAATTCCTGTGACAGGAGCGCTTCGCCCAGACGGTGCGCCGCGCTCTCCCCAATCATCTCCCCATCCACCCGAATGCGCTCTCGAAAGTCCACCAGATGCGGGGACGTAAACATCCCCGTCCGGAAACCTGCCGCCCGCAAAATTTCACACAAAAAAGCAGAGACGGATCCCTTTCCATTCGTCCCTGCTATGTGAATGACTCTCATACCACTCTGCGGATTGCCGAGCACCTTTAGCATGCGTCCCGCAATCTCCACCCCCGCGAGATTGCCAAAGCGCTTTTTATTTTCAATCTGTGTTATCACTTCACTGTAAGTCATCTGCATTTTAGATATCTGTTCCCATGGCTTACACCGCCATGATCACACCTCCGTCATTGGCGTACATTGTGCTGACCCCTGCCGTGTTTAGAATGATGATTTTCTTGAACTTCACGAGCTTCTCAACTCTCTCCTTCACGGATATCGCGCGCTCCTCACAATTGCAGTGCGCAATCGCAAGTATCCGTTCCCCGCAGTTTTCCGTCTT
>CAJLGN010000268.1 GCA_905206195.1 uncultured Roseburia sp. | reverse complement strand
GCGGATGAGAATTATTTGGAGATCGGCAGTGTGGATGATTTTCAAGAATTTGTAGAAAACTGTAGTTACGATAGCTGGAGCATGGGGTATACGGTGAGTCTGACGACAGATTTGGATCTGTCGGGTGTTGATTTTGACGGGATTCCCTATTTTAATGGCTTGTTCGTGGGCCACGGCCATGAAATGATAAATGTGAACCTGCGACCAAAAGGTTCCGATTATGGACTTTTCCGCTACATCGGGGAGACGGGGCTCGTCAGGAACCTCAATGTGTCGGGAACAGTTGCAGCCAGCGGCAGTCAAGAAAATATTGGCGGGATTGCGGGAGTAAACTATGGGGTGATAGAAAACTGCTCATTTCGCGGAAATGTGAGCGGAATTACTTCGGTTGGCGCAATCTGTGGGAGCAACCGAAACGCGGGAAAAATTATTTCCTGCACCGGCGAGGCAGCACTGCTCGCCACAAACTGTACCGGGGGGATTGTCGGGACCAATGAGGGCGCGGTAGAGAGCTGTGTGAGCAAAAGCGCTGTCAACACGGAGGAGCTGGAGCCAACGCTGGATCTGGGCGGAGTGGATCTGGGATCTTTTAATCTTGCGAAAAACGTAGTCAACCGCAACGATATGGGGGGAATCGCTGGCACCTCGTGCGGCATTATCACGGGCTGCAGGAATGAGGGCACAGTCGGGTTCAAGCATACCGGCTACAATGTGGGAGGAATCGCCGGGAGTCAGAGCGGTGTGATCTTAGCCTCGGAAAATAAGGGGAAAATTTACGGCAGGAAAGATGTGGGTGGGATTGTCGGGCAGACGGAGCCGTATGTGGAATCTGAATATCTGGATGACAAGGTGCGGCAGACGAAGGATGATATCAACCGTCTGAACCGCACGCTGAACAATATATCCGCAACCATGAGTAAACCGTCCGCTCAGGTGAGACAGCAGGCGGAAAATCGAAACCGACAGTATGTGGTGTCCCTTGAAAATATTTCGGGGAGTATCGGGCAGCTTGGCGCAGCGACGCAGGGCAATCCACAGACACAGGGATACGTGGACAATATCAATGCCGCACTGGATGGCATCGGCTCGATCCAGGCGCCAGGTGGAGAGCTCTCGCAGGAACAGGCCGCTGCGATTCAAAATCACCTCAATACCATCAATGATAATCTAAATGGCCTGCAGGCAACCTATGGTGGAACCGGCCAGTCTGCGGAAGAATTTACGGAGCAGATTGTCGGGCAGATGCGGCGGAGCGGTGAACAGAAAGCGGATCGGGACAGGGAGATCCGAGAGCTGGTGGAGACGGTCGACAGCGGGATACAGTCTGTCACAAGAAGTATGAAAAGTGCTGCGGATCAGATAAATCGAATCACAAATACCATCAGTGATGACATCTCCACAATCGCTGGGGATGAGGAAGTGATCGAGGACATTTCATCTCTTGCGACGGCGAAGGATACAGATGGGGTGGTATCCGGCTGCGTCAATTACGGGGAGATCTATGCGGATTTCAATGCAGGGGGAATCGCCGGAACAATGAATATCGAGTACAACGGCGACCCTGAATTCGACTTGAAGCTGCGCAAGGATATCAACGTGCGGCTGCGCTCGACAGTAAACAGCGTCGTTATCCACAGTGTCAATTATGGGACAGTCGAAGTGAAAAAGAACTGCGCGGGGGGAATCGCAGGATTGCAGGAGCTGGGCTTTATCTATGACTGTGAGGGATACGGTCCGGTGGAATCGGATGCCGGGAATTACCTGGGAGGCATTGCCGGGGACAGCGCCGGGATTATCGAGGCGAGCTACAGTCTGTGTAACCTGGCCGGGAAGGATTATGTGGGCGGTATCTGCGGGAGTGGATATTCCGTGAAGGACAGTATCAGTGTGAGCAGCATAGAAAGTGATGGCGAGCGGATTGGAGGTGTCGCCGGGTATTTGGAGGCCGATGGCATTGCAGAGGGAAATATCTTTGTAAATAATCAAATTCACGGCGTGGATAATATCAGCTACGCCGGTGTGGCGGACGAAAAGTCCTACGAGGAGGTTATGGCGATGGAGGGGATCCCGGAAGGTTTCGCGCGCGTGACGATTTTATTTGAGACGGAGGACGGGAGTCTTTTGGAGAGGCAGATTGCATACGGCGGAAGTCTCGCGGAAGCGGATTTCCCGGATGTGCCGGAGAAGGAGGGATATTATGTGAAGTGGCCGGGGCTGGAACAGCTCAATGACATCCGGGAGAACCTGACGGTCACCGCGGAGTATGTCTCGTGGATGGAGAGCGTGGCTGGGGCAGAGACGACAGAGAGCGGCGCACCGATCTTTCTTGCTGTCGGTGAATTTTATGATGACACTGAAATTTGGATGAAAGAGACGGATGGACCAGAGGGGCTGGACGAATCGGCGGTTTTGGCGTATGCTTATTCTTGGAAGCTAATTGGCAGCAGAGAGAAAATGATCGATACCGTGGAAGCACATCTTGCAATCCCGGAGGGAGCGGGGCGCGCTTCGGTGTGGGTGAGGGAAGATGGCACATGGGCGGAGACTGCCGCGGAGACGGACGGAAGTTATCTGGTGGCAGAATTATCCTGTGGGACAGATTTCGCAGTGGTGACACAGCCGCAAGAGAGCAACCGTTATGTGGCGCTCGCAGCCACAGGTACAGGTCTGCTTGCAGCCGTTTTTCTCGTGATGCGCAGAAGGCGGGAGCGGAGGAATAAAATATCATGATATTTGAGACACATACACATTATGACGATGAGGCGTTTTCGGAGGACAGAGAGAGTCTTTTGGCGTCTCTGCCGGAAAAAGGGGTGGGGAGAGTCCTTGGGGTGGGATGCTCCATAGCGTCGACGAAAGCTATATTGAAGCTTGCCGAGGCGCACGATCACCTCTACGCGGCAGTCGGAGTTCATCCGAGTGATATCGGGGATCTGGACGAGGATGGCCTGGCGTGGCTTCTCGCGCAGACGAAGATGCCGAAAGTGGTCGCTGTTGGGGAAATCGGGCTGGATTATTATTGGGATAAAGATACCGAGGTGCAAAAGAGACAGCGGAAATGGTTTCGCCGGCAGCTGGA
>CAJLGN010000267.1 GCA_905206195.1 uncultured Roseburia sp. | reverse complement strand
GCAGGCTGACGGGAAGGTCACGCTTCTGATCTGACGGGAGGGGTTAGGGCGGGTGGGGTGAGTCCGTCTTGGTGGGAGTCCTCTTCTGTGGTGAACAGAAGAGCCAAAATGAGCGAGAGCCAGTTGGTTTGGAGGGGCAGATATGAATTTTGACTTTCTGAGGGAATGCAGGATGGAGTCTCCCAAATTGCAGAATATTTATGAACAGATGGCGGGGAAGTTGGAGCGGGCGGAGGAATGCTACTGGAGCGATCCACGGGAGTGTGGTATTCTCCTCCGATCGGTCGCCGAGCAGATCTGCCGGATTTACAATCACTTTTATGAGATTGGATTTTCCGACGAAATGATGCTGGAAACATTTTTGTGTTACAGCAGGGATGAGGGGCACAACGTCATGGTGAGCCGGTTTTTGAGCGTGGTGCGCAAGGAGCAGCGCGATCGGCTGAATAAGCTGCGGGTGCTGGGGGACGACTGTATTTGCGGCGAGGCAGCGCCCGATCTTGGCATGTCATTTGAGAATAGGATGTCAAATCACGCGAACCGCATGATGCAGACCATGATGGATGTGCTGAAAGATATGTGTGCGAAAGTTAATAGGCGCGGCGATTTGGAGGGATTGTCTTTTTCGGAGGAGATGCTGCCGGGGGCAATGGCGGGGATGGAGAAAGGCGCGGAGAAGACTGTGTTCAAAAAGCCGGGTGCGCTTGCTCACAGGAAGAAAAGAGGTCTGCTCGCCGGAATATTTGGCAGGAGAATCTAACAGTAACGAGGTGTAGATTACGTCTATTTTTGTGGCAGCATCCTTGTCTGGCATTCTTTTTAGAAGGAATAGTATATACAAAAAATCCCTTGCATACAATGTAAAAACAAGTATTGCAGGGGATTTAGTTTGAAAAGTTATATTGAGGAGAGAGCCCTGGAAATTGCCAGATATATCATTGATCATAACACGACGGTGCGTCAGGCTGCGAAGCATTTTGGGATAAGCAAGAGCACGGTACATAAGGATGTGACGGAGCGTTTGGCACAGGTGAACCCGACACTCGCAGTGGAGACGAGGAAAGTGCTTGATGTCAACAAGTCCGAACGCCACATCCGAGGTGGTCTGGCGACGAAGGAGAAGTACGCACATCAGCATGGGCAGATGTAAGCGCGGGAAGAACGGGACAGAGACAGGCATGAAAATGAAAGAGGGATCCGCTGTAATCCGAGTGGTGCAGGTTCCATGCGGCATCTAAAAATCAGCCGACCGCAAGTTCCAGACCCCTTCCGACCGGGAGCGAGGACAGAACACCGCGATAGGCTGTTTTTGTCTGTAAACGAAGATAAATGAGGGAAGAGCAGACACCTCAGATGGGGCCCTGGAAGAAGCCGAAGAGGCTGCGGAAAGATTAAAGTCTCACGAAAATACCGCCGATGAAGAGAGCCAGTGAGTATCCAGTCATCAGGATGGTATAAATCTTGATCGACGCCAAAAAGGTTTCCGGCTTTTTTTGCTCCGCGCGGAAGACGTTGATATTTTTCTGCACTGCCGGGAATGTCGCCAGAAACAGGAGACATGCCGGATGCAAAAGGCCAAAGACTACCATGATGCAGGGCGCAAGGTACGCGATGTAGTACAGCGCGGAAAAGAGATTTAAGGACGATTTTTTTCCGAGATAATACGGCAGGGTAAATCGGTTCACGCGGATGTCAGCCTCCACGTCGCAGGTGTTGTTTGCCAGCATGATGCCGGCGGTGAGGCAGGTTGGGATGACACAGAGCAGTAGCAGAGTGAGAAGGGGCAGCACCTGCAGGGTCAGGTTAATCTCCTGAAAGTTGAGCGTCAGGGAGAGGTACGTTCCCTTCGGCATATTGATGTACAGGATCAAGAATGGAACGAGGGTGCCCTGAAATACTCCGGCGCACACCTCGCCGAGCGGAAGTCTTGATATTGGGATGGGACCGTAAGTGTAGAACACCCCGCACAAAAAGCAGAGCACGCCGACGAGAAGCACCACGATATCCGTGCAGTATGCAAGGTAGAGACCCAGCGCCGCGCTGATTAAAAACATGACCCAGATGATGATGAGAGAAGCGCGCCTTGGCAGCGGGAGCATCTCCGGGTAATCTCTGCTGTCAATATAGTTGTTGATGGCGGTGGTCGTCAGGTCAAAAATGAACATCGAAGCGAAAAAGATCACGGTGAGCTTGGCGTTGATGGGCTGCCTGCTGTGGAACAGAAAGGCAACTGACATTAAAAAAGCGAACAGGCTCGTAATTTTTGTTCTGATTTCGACATATTTAAAAAATTTTTCAAGCATTATTTTTATTTTTCCTCATACTTTTCTTAAAATTTTGGAATGTCCGTCATGGGATTGTATCACCGAACCGGTCAAAATGCAATATCCAGATGTACATTTATGGGGATTTATGCAAAAAAAAGAGTGCGCCCAGAGGGGAAAAAGCAGGAAAATTAAGGGAAATGGAAGGGGGGATTGTAAAGAATGTCAAAATATGATAGAATGTCAAACGTTAGTGCGAAAGAAAACGAAAATGGAATGAAAAGGTTGAGGACGGAAGAGGGGAATATCATGACAAACATTGTAGTGATTGGCGCCGGTTACGCGGGCGTACTGGCCACCAAAAAGCTTGAGAAGAAACTCCGCAAAAGGGGAGTGGCAGGTGAGACTCAGATCACAATTATTGATAAGCATCCTTATCATACGATGTTGACAGAGCTGCACGAGGTTGCAGCGTGCCGCGTGGGTGAGGAGAGCGTCAAGATGAATCTGGATCAGATTTTTGCGGGGCGCAAGGTAAATGTTGTCCTGGACACAGTGACGAAGATTCATTTTGAGGACGGGAAGATTACCGGTGAGAACGGAGAGTATGTCTATGATTATCTCGTGCTTGCAGCAGGTTCCAAACCGACTTATTTTGGAGTGGAGGGAGCAGAGGAGCACAGCTATACCCTCTGGTCTTACGACGATGCCGTAAGATTAAGGGACAGAATCCACGAATGCTTTCAGCGTGCGGCGGACGAGCCAAACAAGGAGAAGCGGCGTGAACTTTTAAGCTTCTATGTGGTGGGCGCGGGCTTCACGGGTGTCGA
>CAJLGN010000266.1 GCA_905206195.1 uncultured Roseburia sp. | reverse complement strand
TTCCCTACAGTCATCGCGATGGCCGCAGAGAGACTCATCCGATATGCAGACTGATAGCAGAGCAGAAAACCAAGTCCCCCCTTCATCCTCCAAATCCAGACAACGCCGTAGAGCGTCAGCGCCCCGATGAGTGGCACGACCACTCCGTTTACGACCTCCAGCTGCCTCCATCCATGTACCGAGCCCAAAATTAGTAGCGCCACAACGAGCATAGTCGTCACAGATTCCGGAAAAAACCAGCCGGAAAAAATTGAGAGGATCAGCCGCGCCAGTATCTCTCCATTCATACCCATCCTTATGATCATAGCTACAACGATCAAGCTTGATAATAAAGCTGACACTTTATCGCCCAGCATCTTGCGCAGCAGATAAGTGATCGTATGCCCCGATTGATAGCCCAACATCCCCCACAGGAGCGCCATCAGAAACAACAGCGTATTTGCCGCGAGGCAGATAATCACCGCCTGATAAAATTCCATGGCCCCACCGATCTTCGTCCCCACCGTAAGGCCCGACGAAGAGAAATCGAAACCAACCAGAATGAACGCCAGCCGGCCAGTGCGCTTCCTGTCATTGTCAGGAACCTGGGAGAAGGCGTATTCATAGGCCTCTTTGGAGAAAAAATCCATATTTTGAAACCGCCTCATCGCACCGCCCCTCCTTGTCCCACTGAAATCACTTCTCCATCCAGCGCGATACAGACGGCATCCCGTCCTCGCTCCTTGACCTTATAAAGCGCCTGATCCGCCGCTTGAAATACTTCCTCCAGGGAACCCTCCGCCACGATGGTCCCTCCGATGCTCAGGGTAACCGGAACCGTTTTTCCCTCATAACTGTACTCGCGCAGTTCATCCTGCAAAATGGTACAGCTCTGCTTCACCCAGTCCGCCTCCTCGGCGCTTCCAACCAAATACAACAAGAACTCGTCCCCGCCCCAGCGGCAGAGTATATCCTTCTGGCGAAATATCAATCTCAGATGGCTCCCTATACTCCGAAGTACATCATCCCCGCACGCGTGACCATAGACATCATTAAACTTTTTGAAATAATCCACATCGATGACCAAAAGGATATCCTTTCCCACCGCTCCGGGAGTCTCTATCCGCTCCCTGATCCTAAGCTCCCCTCCGCCACGATTATAAAGCCCAGTCAGCTTGTCATAATGTCCGAGATGTAAAAGCTCTTCCCTCTCACAGTACTCCTTCTCCACATTAGACAGACACCCCACCATCCGAACCGGACGACCATACGCCTCATCCGTCGCAATTACAGAGAAAATAAAACGGAAATGCTCCCATGCCCCGTCCTTTAACTTACACTCCAGTCCTATGTCATAACTTTTTCCACTCATACCGTCCCTTAGCATCTGTTCAAACTGATCTCTAGTCCAGGAAATCTCCTTCCCCGCCGTCTCCAGATAAGAACTAAAATGCTCAATCTCGGAGGGGATCGAGAGCTTGTGCCCGTACTTTCCAAAAACCTTCAGTCTGTCATCCCGGTAATCATAGCTAAGCGCTGCCTCCCCGAAAGTGTCTGCCAGCATCCGATAGCTTGTCATATACCCCTGCAGACTAACGCTCTGGCGACTCTTGATTCGGATGTAGCTGACGAACACAATCGCAATCAAAAACGTGACTGTCAAAGAGACACAGATGATTTCAAACGGATAATAGTACACAAAATCTCCGAAGTTGTATGTGCGGTCCCGCTGATTCTCATTCAGGCTTGCATTGATCTGGACATTATCCATGCGTGCGATCGTCCCGTTCAAAAGCTCCTGCAGAACAGTTCCCTCCGCAGAGTGAACGCCAAACCCAAACAGCGCCCGCTTATTGACTGGAAAAGACACGAGATCTCGATTTTTATATTTTTGTATGTAAGAGGTGCCCGTGAAGATATCACAGTACATAAAATCCGCTTGATACGCCCGAATCGCCAGCAGACAGTCCTCCAGGGTATCAAAATAAAGATGGGAAAAAGCTGGATTGTCCGTCAACCGTGGGTATCCGTTCACCTCCGCCACCTCATATTCAGTCAGATTCCCCAAATCTATATTTTTACTCTGAATAACGACCATCTGGGCGTCCAGATAGGGGTCTGTCAGCACGATCCTGTAATCATTCCCTTTTCCCGGATAGCTGACCGCAACCGCCGCAAGATCCACTTCCCCCTCCTCCGCCATCCGGATTGCCTCCAGATAATTGTCGGCTTCTATATACGCGATCTTAAGCCCGGTCTCACTTCCAAAATTACTTAGAATATCAGCTGCAAGCCCCCGGTAAGTCTCATTTTTCTCATCTCTTATGGCAAGCGGTGCCCAGTTCTCCAAAACGGCGACCCGCACGTCCTTCTTTCCCTCGATATAGCGCTGCTCCTCCTCAGAAAAACTCCTGCGCCCCACTTCGTTGGCATATATCTCCGTACTCCGTGCCCCAAAAGACAACAGAGCCACGCCAAGAAATGTCATCGTTCGCAATTTGAATCTCTTTCGTTCCACAGACTATCCTCCCTTCCATTCATCGAACGAACTTTCTTCACCAATTGTTTTTATCATACACAACTTTTCGCTCTCTGTCCTTCGCCCCGCGAAGTTCCACAGGTATCACCCTCTATTTTTTTCGGTCACTCCGCAAAATCTGGATAATCCGGTACTCACAATACACCGCCGTTACAACAATCAACACGACAGGAACAAGACTGTAGCCCCCGTTGATCTGCTTTCCAAGTACATCACAGATGCTCGCGAAAAGGAGGCTTACCACAAAAATAAGCTTGCATACCAACACCATATGCACAGTGTACCAGCGCACCTTCCCACTGCACAGTTCTCTGTCAAGCCCGTTCACCCGCTCGGGATAGCGGCCGAGCAGAGTCAGCCCCACATACACAAGGACCATCGCCGCCACATTCATGGCAATCTCCGCAGCGCCCACTCCGTAGGCGATCCCGCAGTAGATCTGGAGTCCCAGATAGATACAGGCCGCCACAAAGCCAACTGCTTCCGCCATCGTGGCCGCCCCCGTCATCCCATTTTTTTGCATGAAATTCCTCCCTGCTCCACGCGGCCAAATACGCCGCACTTCAAATCCCTATTCTTTCCTCCCCCCATGG
>CAJLGN010000265.1 GCA_905206195.1 uncultured Roseburia sp. | reverse complement strand
GGCTTGGGCTGTATTTCGGGACGCGATTGAAAAGATGGTGGATCGCTCCTGCGATGAGGAGACACAAGCGAAAATCCGGCACATTGCGGAGATACAAGATGGCGTGCGCAGCGTTGACAGCCTGCAGACGCGGCTGTTTGGAAACCGCATTTATGTAGATTTAGAGATTGCCTGCGACGGGGATCGGACGCTCAATGAGACGCATCGGACGGCGGAGCTGGTGCATGATGAGATTGAGCGGAATTTGGATCAGATCAAACATATCATGGTACATGTCAATCCAGCGGGGAAGGAATTGAAGGAACAGATTTCAGAAACAAATGCACAGCAAGAAAATCCAATGTTGTAAAACAAAATGTAAACCAATTATAACATAATGGTTGACAATTGAGGCGGAACTGGATATGATGTCCTTGTAAAAAACTGGATAGAAGAGAGGAAAGATATGAAAATTTCAACAAGGACAATCGTGTCGATCGGAATGTTTACAGCAGTGCTCAGTGTGCTGTCCATTATAAGTATCCCCATGCCAAGCGGCGTGCCAATTACGCTGCAGACATTTGCGGTGGCGCTCTGCGGCTACGTGCTGGGCTGGAAAAAGGGGACGGCATCGACCCTATTGTATATCCTGCTTGGGACGATCGGTGTGCCGGTATTTGCAGGTATGACAGGAGGGCCAGCTTGGCTGGTGGGATATACGGGAGGCTTTATCTGGGGATTTTTTTTCTTGACACTGTTTTGCGGGGCTGGAGGAAAGCAAAAAAATATAGTGATTTGCGTGATATTTGGTCTGATTGGGCTGGCCGCCTGCCACGCTCTTGGAGCAATCCAATTTGCCGCTGTGGCATCCACGGATCTTGGGGCATCTTTTTTGACGGTATCCGCTCCTTATATCGGGAAAGATGTAATCTCCATCGCAGGTGCGTATCTGGTGGCTCTGCCAGTCAAAAAGGCACTGTCAGCGGGCAATCTTTTCGGTGAGGAGACACACAGAGTCGCAGGGGGGAAACTGTGATGTCGGAATTCCGGGCGCACCACATTCTGTGCACCTTGCTCTATGAGGGGGAGGGATACAGCGGCGCGTTCTGTGAAAATATGACCGCCATCGTGGAGCATCTGCGCGGGAATCTGGACGAAAATTTGCATCTTGTGGCGAAATCGGATCGGATTTGTGCAGGGTGTCCAAACTGTGTGGAACCGGAGCATTGCGCTCTGGAGAATAACAGCGTGGTGGATAAGGATCGGGGCGTCATGCGGCAGCTTGGCCTGGAGGAGAACGCGGTTTACACTTATCGAGAGTTGTGCAAAAAGGCGTTGGATGGAATGACAGAAGATTTTTTTGAGGAGAGCTGTGGAACATGTGATTGGCGCAGGCGGGGATTGTGCAGATATGAAGATTTAAAGACACGGCTCTCGCACATTGCAGAGCAGAAGAAATAGAAATGGGAGCTGGCGCGAAGGGCTGCATCAACCGGCAACTACACCGAAGCTGGGGATGACATTTGCATTTTGCGACAGCTCCCTTCTAGCGTTCTAATGGGTTTTCTTATTGATATAATTTGTCTTGTACTTTGAGTAGATGATCTTCTGGCTGTGATAAAGTCCGTAGTATCCGGACAGCATGTAGCTGAGGGCGACGGCAAGAAGGAAGTATGGCATCCCCTCATAGCCAAAAAGTTCAAAGCTGATGAGCAGCGAGGTGATGGGACAGTTCGTCACGCCGCAGAAGAGCGCGGACATGCCAACCGCAGTACAAAGAGAGGGTGCGAAGCCAGTCACATTTCCAAACATGAAACCGAAGGCGGCCCCAGTCGAGAAGGAGGGAACGATCTCGCCGCCCTTGTAGCCCGCGCCCAGAGTCGCGGCGGTAAAAAGCATTTTTAACAAGAACGTCTCCGGTGTGACTCCCTGGTTCATGCAGGATGCGATGATATTGCTTCCAGCTCCGTTGTAAGTCTGGCTGCCGACCAGAAATGTCAAAACGACGACGATACAACCGCCCACAAAAATCCGCACATAGAGGTTGTGAAAGAGCTTCTTATATAGAGACTCCGACTGGTGGAGGAGGATGCAGAACACGATGCTTAGTATGGCGCAGAGGACGGCGAGGACAGAAATTTGCAGCGCGGAGCCGACCGTAAATGCAGGGATATTCGCAACCGGAAAACGCTCTGCGCCCAGGCCGAAGGAGGAGGCGATCCCGTGGGCGATGAGTGAGGCGATCACGCAGGGAACTAAAGCGGCATAGTGCATGATGCCGACGCTCACGACCTCCATAGAGAAGATTGCAGCGGCCATGGGGGTGCCAAACAGTGCGGAGAAAGCGGCGCTCATACCGCACATGATCATGATGTGCTTATCCTTCTCATCAAAGTGAAACAGCCTTCCGATTCCGTTTCCGATGCTGCCGCCGAGCTGCAATGCAGCGCCTTCTCTGCCGGCAGATCCACCGAAGAGGTGCGTGATCAGCGTTGTGATAAAAATAAGTGGAGCTGTGCGGAAGGGAAGCTCATCTCCGGAATGGATGGCGGAGAGTACCAGATTAGTCCCAGTGTCCCTCTCGTCGCGAAGGAGTTGATAAGCGCCGACAATGAGGAGCCCTCCCACGGGCAGAAGCCAGATAAGCCACAAATTTTTCTCGCGCACCAGCGTCGCGAGCGACAGGGCAAAATGAAAAAGTGTCCCGGCGGAACCGATGACAAAGCCCGAGAGAATCGAAAAAATGACCCATTTTAGGGAGGTTTTTATCTGTGTCAACCAGTGCTGTATTTTGTGTTGTACGATTTCTTTCATATTGATACGACCAATGTGCCTTTCTGCAGATGTCTGCTGCATCTTCCATGAAAATGATGATATAAAAAATTTTAGCATTTTCTGTACTGTTTTACAAGGGACAGGGACAAGAATGACAATAAAAGTTGTCAAAAAAGGCTTGACAAGGAAAGTTGTCATGCATATAATAAAAATGAAGATGACAATAAAAGTTGTCAAAAAGACAAGAAAGATGGTCAGGAGGAAAACATGCCGCTATATAACCATTTGAAGGAATACCTTGCGCGGATCAATGTCAACCAGCATGAGATGGGGCAGCTTGTAGGAGTTTCCAGACAGACGATCAGCCAGATTGA
>CAJLGN010000264.1 GCA_905206195.1 uncultured Roseburia sp. | reverse complement strand
TGCGAGCATTTGCGTGCCTAATAGACAAAGGAGATTTGGCATCTTCGGAATTGGGGCCCTCTGGATGCCATTGTGGTGGATTGCGCGAAGATCCACGAGGTGATTTATGAGCTTCCCCAGACGATGGGAATCTGTATCCATGTGTCCAGGCAGCTTCTGCGCCGCTATCTGGCGGAGCCGGAGCTGATCGCGATACAGTGTGCTGCGGAGCGGGCGACGGGACAGCAGCAGGAGTACTACAGCGAGCTCTGTGAGAAATTAAAGGAACTGACCATCCTTTATGTAAATCAAAAAAAGACGTACGGACTGCGCAGTACGGCGCTCATTCTTGATATTTTGGCATGCTTGATTGAACATTTCAGTGAGCCTGTGACAAAATCAGTGTCCGAGGCAAAGGTCAGCAATATGGAGCGCCTAGAGCAGATCTGTGATTATGTGGAGCACCGTTATCGGGAGGAGATTACATTGCAGGAGGCGGCGGACGAGCTGGGGTTGAGCCGCGAATATTTCTGCCGTTTTTTTAAGCAGAGTACGGGGACGTCCCTCATCAAATATGTGAATCAGGTGCGGATCAACCATATTTATCAGGATCTTTTGCACACAGATGAAAGTGTGCAGGAAATCATGGAGCGGCACGGATTTTATAATCAAAAACTTTTTTATCGGATGTTCAAGGAGCGGTATGGTTGTACGCCGAGGGAGCTGCGCGGGCTGGCGCAAAACAATCCGTATGTGTGAGGGTGGGAGCTTAAGAAAATTATAAAAGAATTATAAGAAAATCTTCACTGGATCCCACTTGAATCCCAGGATTGATTTCTCTTATCATGGAAGAAAAATAAAGGGGACATGGGGGATGCCGATGCGCTTTCCGGCTGATTACCATTTGCTGAATTGGGTTCCGTTTGTCTGGGTGCGCGAGACGTATGCGATGGGCTTTGCCAAAATGATACAGCAGCTGCTCATGAATATCGCCATGGTGGTTCCAATGGGCTTGTTTGCGCCAATCGTGTTTTTACGGCTGCGAAAGTTGTGGAAGTCGACGCTCTCCATTGTTCTGTTTATTTTCTGCGTGGAGACGGTGCAGTATTTTATCGGGCGTTCCGCAGATGTGGACGACCGGATTATGAACACGTTTGGAGGTGTGATCGGCTACGGAATTTTTGCCTTGATGAACCGAGCGTTCCGGCAAAAAAATGGTGCATGACGCACTGGGGGATTGAAAAGTACGCGGGAAAGTTATAAGGTAGAGGAGAAAGAACAAAGAGAAATAAGAAGGAGGAAATGACATGATTGTCACAACAACACCGCAGATTGAGGGAAAACAGATTGTAGAGTACAGAGGAATTGTATTTGGGGAGGTGGTTTCCGGCGTGGATTTTGTGCGGGATTTCGCGGCGGGTCTGACCAACTTTTTTGGCGGGCGCTCGAACTCGTATGAGGACGAGCTTATGAAGGCGCGGTCACAGGCGCTTGCAGAGATGGAGCAGCGCGCTGTGCAGATGGGAGCGAACGCGGTTGTGGGTGTGGATATTGATTATGAGGTGCTGGGGCAGAACAACGGGATGCTGATGGTGACGGCATCTGGTACAGCGGTTGTCTGCCAGTAGGGGAGAAGAGCGATGAGGCAGGATGATGATTTGGATATCGGTGGGGATCGGGCGACTGCGGAGCGGGGGATGCTGATCCCCGTGATCATCGTGGCGGTGCTGCTGGCGCTTGTACTTGCAGCGCTTGTGTTTGTGAATAAAAAGGACAAAAAGCAAGATACACCAGCGAGTTTTGAGGATGCTGTCATTTTGGATACGGAGGAAGAGAAAAGTACTGCGTGGAAGGGCGGCGGGGCAGAGAGCTTGGGCGGAGCGGGGGATGCTGAGGATCCGCAGAGCGGAAACGGCGGGCATATGTCGTCTGCATCCGGCGCGGATGTGGATGTAGCGCAGCTGCTTTTGGCTGGGGATGTTGCGGAGACGGAGCGCATGACCTTTGGGGTTGACGTCGCGAAATATCAGGGCACGATAGACTGGCGTGAGGTCGCGGCATCCGGCGTGGAGTTTGCAATGGTTCGCGTGGGCTACCGCACGCAGAAGACGGGTGAGATCTGCCCGGACACCAACGCAAAGTACAATATGCAGGAGGCGCAGGTGAACGGAATCAAGGTTGGAGCTTACTTTTTTTCCACGGCGGTGACCGAGGAGGAGGCAAAAGAGGAGGCTGACTGGGTGGCAGATTATATTTCACAGTACCAGATCACCTATCCGGTCGCGTACAACTGTGAGGGATTTGAGGATTCACAGAGCCGCCAGTACAACTTGACGCAGAAAGAGCGCAGCGATCTGGCTTTCGCGTTTTTAAACCGTGTCTATGAGCGCGGCTACACGCCGATGTTTTACGCGTCAAGGAATGAATTGGAGGCGGATGCAAAGTGGGATACTTCCCGCATTTCAAAAAGCTACAAAATCTGGATGGCGTGGTATCCGACTTACATCGACCCGAAGGAGCTTGGACCCGACAATGAGTACGCCAGAGACTGTGCCATGTGGCAGTACACGAATATGGGAAGCGTGCCGGGGATCTCGGAGCCGGTGGATGTAAATGTCGCATATTTTGGGTATGAGGGAACGGCGGATGCCAAGAGCGACGCGGCGCCGGAGCAGGTGACGGCGGACGCTGAGGCTCTGATGAATTTTTCTGAGATTAATGAGACGGTGACGGCGAAGGAGAAGACGAATCTGCGGGATATCCCGAGTCAGGGTGCGGACAGCAAGGTGTTGGCAGCGCTCTCCAATGGGGAGACAGTGACGCGGACAGGCATAAGCAGCAGTGGCTGGTCGCGCCTGGAGTACAATGGACAGATCTGCTATGCGGTGTCGAGCTATCTGACGACGGATCTCGGCTATCAGGCAGCGGGGACTTTGGGGCAGGAGGGAACTGGATCCGGCGACGGTTTAAAGACGAAATTCACAGATACAAATGATACGGTCACAGCAAAGATTGAAGTGAATTTGAGAAGCCTTCCGAGCGTGACAAACCCGGATGCAGCTGTCGTGGCGGTGCTCCGCAATGGGGAGACGGTAATTCGCACAGGAATCAATACAGATCACGGCTGGTCCAGGGTAGAGTACAACGGACAGTCGCTCTACTGCGTCACCAGTTATCTGACAGTAGTGCAGTAAAAAAAGA
>CAJLGN010000263.1 GCA_905206195.1 uncultured Roseburia sp. | reverse complement strand
TTATCTTGCGGAGATCAAGATTTTTGGAAACAACCGGACTGGGCTTCTGGTGGATATCACCAGGGCATTTACGGAGCGGGAAATCGACATCAAGGCGATCCACTCTAAGACGAGCAAGCAAGGGATTGCGACGATCGACGTATCCTTCAGCACAAAGGGGCGGTCAGAGCTTGGCAGCCTCATTGATAAGCTGCGTCAGATTGAAAGTATTATTGACATTGAAAGAACCACAGGCTGATAGAATTGTCAGGAGTTTTCATGGCGTGAGAGCCGGACGGCTCCTGACAATTCCATTTTTTAGAGGAGGGAATTATGGCACCACTGAAAGTAGAGACATACCGCGTTGGCCCGGTGCAGACAAACTGCTATTTTGCGATCAACGACGACACGAAGGAGACATTGCTCATCGATCCGGGGGCGGATGCGGGAAAGCTGGTGGAGATCATAGAGAAAGAAAAATTAAATCCACTTGCAATTTTGCTCACACACGGACATTTTGACCAGGCAGGAGCTGTGTCACAGCTGGCGAAGCATTTTGGGATAAAAGTTTATGCCGAGGAGCATGAGGCGGAGACCCTGGAAAATCCGGGACTAAATCTGAGTGGCTGGACAGGGGTCGAGGAGAGCTACCACGCAGATGTATTTTTGCGGGATGAGCAGGAGATTGATCTGGCAGGTTTTCATATCCGTGTTCTGTTTACACCTGGACACACGGTCGGCGGCTGCTGTTACTATTTTTCGTACCAGGACGCACTGTTTTCCGGTGACACACTGTTTGCGCAGTCTGTGGGGAGGACAGATTTTCCGAGGGGGAACGCGCAACAGCTGATTCGGAGTATCCGTGAAAAGCTGCTGGTTCTCCCGGATGCTGTGACGGTGTACGCCGGACATGAGGAGAGCACAACGATCGGGGCGGAGCGGATGTACAATCCGTATCTTCAAGGAGTTTAGTGTGAAAAATCTTTGTGCCAAAGAGTTTTTACACGTGAATACATTCACGTTGTGGATACATTCACGTTGTGGATATTGTGTGTCTGTGGCATAGCGCACGCGTGCGCATATTAAGTTTGCAGGCTGTGAGAAAGGTATGTTGATTGATGGTAGCAGTAGATTTGAATAAGCCGGGATTTGAATATGACATCCACTCGCTCATCAAGGCATTTTTCCCGGAGGAGTATGTGGGGGTATCGGCGGAGAAGAAGACCTACGAGGAGTCGGTGACGCTGTGGATGCGGGTGGAGTACGGTGAAGATTTCATAGGGGTTTTGTGGAAATCGCAGAAGCAGGAAAATGATAGCACGGAGAGTGGAAAAATAAAGTTTAAAGTTAACTTTTCTGACCGCGCGGGGACAAAGAACTGCCTAAAGCAGAATCTCTACCGGATACTCTCGGATTACACCGGGAAGAGGCTGCCGTGGGGAACGCTGACGGGAATCCGGCCGACCAAGATCCCCATGAAGCTTTTGGAGGAGGGGCGAAGCAGGGGCGCGATTGAGTCGTATATGCGAGATACTTACTTTGCCTCGGAGGAGAAGATCGGATTGTCCTTGGATATCGCGGAGCGCGAGCTGGAACTTTTGTCGAAGATCGACTATGAGAATGGATATAGTCTCTACATCGGGATTCCGTTCTGCCCCACCACATGCCTGTACTGTTCCTTCACTTCCTCCCCGCTCGCGTCGTGGGCAAAGCGGGTGGATGACTATCTGGATGCACTTGAGCGGGAGATCGACTTTGTGGCGGTGAGGTTCGCCCACAAGCATCTCAACTCCATCTACATAGGTGGGGGCACACCGACGACACTTGAACCTTATCAGCTGGATAGATTGATAAAGAAAATTAAGTGTAATTTTGATTTGTCAAACTGTGTTGAGTTTACAGTGGAGGCGGGGCGGCCGGACAGCATCACAAGGGAAAAGCTGGAGGTGCTCCGCAGACACGGAATCACCCGCATTTCGATCAACCCACAGACGATGAAGCAGGAGACTTTAAAAATCATTGGGCGGCATCACACCGTGGAACAGACGGTGGAGAGTTTTCGGATGGCGAGGGAGCTTGGGTTTGATAATATAAATATGGATTTAATTATGGGGCTCCCCGGGGAGACAATCGATGATGTGCGGGCAACCATGGAACAGATAAAGGAGCTGGCCCCGGACAATCTCACAGTGCATTCCCTGGCGCTCAAGCGTGCGGCTCGGTTAAATATGTGCAGGGAAGACTATAAGGATTATGAGATGGTAAACACACAGGAGCACATGGATCTTGTGGCGGCATACGCGGGGGAGATGGGACTTTTCCCGTATTATTTATACCGCCAGAAGAGCATGGCGGGAAATCTGGAAAATGTGGGATATGCTGCGCCTGGAAAGGCGGGTGTCTATAATATTTTAATTATGGAAGAAAAGCAGACGATCATGGCACTCGGCGCGGGAGCTACGACGAAGTTTGTGATGCCGAAGAAGCGGAATGTCCAAGGGATGGAGGGTGCAGACGTGGCAGTGTACGCGCAGACTGGTGCCGGCGGAGAGAGGCAGCAGCCGTCCTGTACGGATCAGTGCCCCGTGCGCATTGAGCGGGTGGAGAATGTCAAGGATGTGGAAAATTATCTGAGCCGCGTGGATGAGATGATAGAGAGAAAGAGAAAGAAGATGGAGGAGATGTCATGGGATTGAGCAGGAAGCCGGTAAACGGCATGAAGGATATTTTGCCGGAGGAGATGCAGATCAGGGATTATGTGCAGCAGGTCATCAAGGAGACTTACCGCAGTTTTGGATTTCCTCCGATTGAGACACCGTGCATGGATAACATTGCAAACCTGAGCAACAAGCAGGGTGGCGAGAATGAGAAGCTGATTTTTAAGGTGATGAAGCGCGGTGAGAAGTTAAAAATAGATGCGGCGAAGGAGGAGGCAGATCTGGTGGATTTTGGCATGCGCTATGATTTGACGGTGCCGTTGGTTCGCTTCTATGCCAATAATGCAAATGAGCTTCCGTCCCCGTTTAAGGCACTTCAGATGGGCAGTGTGTGGAGGGCGGATCGCCCACAGAGAGGGCGTTACCGCCAGTTTATGCAGTGCGATATCGACATCATCGGCGAGCCGAGCAACCTCGCGGAGATCGAACTCATCCTGGCGACTACCACAACAATCGGAAGAATTGGATTTAATAATTTTGAAATTC